>NZ_JBHYUG010000029.1:0-36891 GCF_042749375.1 Streptomyces sp. NPDC059477
GGGCCGGGTCGTGGCTACTGCCGGTTGATGGTGAACGTCGACGTGGTGTTGCGGATGTCGACGGCGTTGTTCTCCAGGGTCAGCCCGATGAACGTGGCCGAGCCGACGGCCGGTCCCTGCCCGGCTTCGGGCATCTCGTTGACCCAGATGCCGAATCCGGACTTGGCGTCGTAGGCGTCACCGCTCTTCTGCGCGCCCGTGATGGACACATCGGTCAGGACGGTGTCCTGGACCGGGTTCTGCGCCTTCCCGCCGACGTAGTTCGTCTGGAACATGATCCCGCTGTAGGTGGGATCGACGATGTCCACATCGGTCACCCGGATCGCCGTGTACGTCTTCGACGCCGAGAACATCCAGATGGCGCCGAAGGTCTGATTGCCCCAGAAGTGACCGCCCGCCCGGACCAGCGAGGCGTTCTCGATCTTCGTCTGACCCGGTCCGAAGCCGTTCATCGGGTAGCCGAAGTCGAGGGAGCTGATGGTGATGCCGGAGTAGACCAGCGTGTCCGCGATGTACAGGTTGCGGAACACGTTGTTCTCGCCGCCGTAGACGGCGACACCGGCCGCCCGCCAGGTCAGCAGCGACGTCAGGTTCTCGTAGACGTTGCCGGTGTTGTTCCCGCCCGCGCCGTCGATGGCCGCGAACAGGGCGAAGCTGTCGTCGCCGTTGGAGCGGGCCTCGTTGTTCTGCACGAGGTTGTTCTGGGAGCCGTTCGTCATGTTGACGGCGTCCGCGAACGTGTCCCGGATCCGGCTGTTCTTGATGGTGACGTTGTCGGTGTTGGCACCCCAGTACAGGCACATCTGGTGCTCGACCCAGATGTTGTCGATCGTCAGGCCGTTGACGCCGTTCGCGTCGAAGACCTTGCCGGGGCCGTCGATCCGGGAGTTGTAGTTGCCGAAGTAGGAGAAGTTGGCGAACGACGAGCCGTTCGCCGTGTTCGTCACCCGGAAGCCCACGTCCGTGTTGTTCTGGGCGGCGGGCGCGGCGAACCGGGTGTACCAGGGGCCGGCGCCGACCACCTGGACGGCCTTGTTGTAGACGTGGAACTTGCTGGTCGTCTGGTAGGTGCCGGCCGGCAGGTACACGCCGATCAGGGTGCCGGTGGTGTCCATCCGCACCCGGTCCAGGGCGGCCTGCACATCCTGCTGGGTGAACCCGGTGGCGGCGGTGTAGCGGGCCGGGTCGGGGTTGGGGATCTGCGCGACCTGCTCGGTGTTGATGAAGTCGATCGCGTACTGCGAGGTGTTCGCGGCGTCCTTCTGGAGCCGGATCTTGGCGCCCGCCGGGACCGTCGAGTCCAGGAAGACGTTGGCCTCGTCGTAGATGTGGCGCGGGGCGCCCGAGCTGGGATTGTTGGTGGGGCTCGCCTCGGCGCCGTACAGCCACGAGTACTTCGAGGTCAGGTTGATCGCCTTGTGGAAGGTGCCGTTGACGTAGACGTTGAGGGTGGAGTCGATGCCGCCGCCGCCCGCCGCGTCCGGGATGGAGAAGCGGGTGACCAGGGTGTTGGTGGGCTCCTTGGTCGTCCACTCGACGTAGTTGCCGGTGTTGTTGAGGGTGACCGCCTTGCGGCCGGACGCCTCGCCCGCGATGTCGCCGATGGTCCGGTTGGGCCCGACGGCCTGGGCGCCGCCGCCCAGCACGCCGTCCTCCGCCTCGTAGGAGGCGAACGGCAGATTGGCGCCGCGGCCCACGAACAGCGGCTTGGTCGTGGTGTTGTTGGCGCGCTTCACCGGCAGCTCATTGGCGTCGTCGGCGATCACCGTGCGCACCGAGTACTTGCCGCTCACCGCCGTCCAGGAGCCGAGCGCGATCGGGCTTGTGGTGGCCCCGGCCGCGATGGACCCGGTGTAACTGCCGGTCAGGGTACGGACCGTGGCGCCGGACTCGTTGAGGACCGTCACGGTGACGTTGTGCGCGCCCGCGGCGGAGGCGACGTTGCCCTGGTTCTTGATGGCGACGCTGAAGTTCACCGCGACGCCCGCCGCCGGATTGTCCGGGGACCAGCCGCTCGGTGAGGCGATCAGGTCGGCGCTGTCCACCGCCCGCACCACCAGCGGACTCGCGGCGGTGAAGGAGTTGTTCGTGTCGTTCTGCTCGATGACCGTGTTGGCCTCGTCGACCTTCGCGGTCAGCTGGTACGAGCCCGCCGTCCGGGTGCCGATGGAGGCGGTCACGTCCGCCGAGGCGCCCGCGGCGAGCGCGCCGACGTTCGCGGTGCCCACCTTGGTGGTGCCCAGGTAGAGGTTGACATTGCTGGCCGGGGAGGCGGCGGTGCCGGTGTTGGCCACCCGCGCGGTCAGGCTCACGCTGTCGGTCTCCACCGGGGAGGCCGGGGAGGCGGTCAGGCTGGTGACGGTCAGGTCGGGGTTGGGTGCCGGGTCCCCGATGACCTGGAGCTCACCGATCTGCCCGCCGGGCGCCCCGGTGTTGCTGTTGATCCGCACCTGGACGTCGGCGGTCCGCGCGGTCACCGGGATGGTGATCGAGTTCCCGGTGGTCGGGCTGAAGTTGTAGTTGGCGGCCGAGACCAGGTTGGTGTACGCGGTCTGGCTCTGCTCGCGCCCCAGGATCTGGATGTTCTGGGTGCGCGCGCCCCAGATCGTGGCGGGGTTGAGCTGGATGACGACCTGGGAGATGTCGGCGTTGGCACCGAGCTTCACGGTGAGCACGCTGGGCCAGACGTTGCTCGCGCCCTCCCAGTAGGTGTTCACGTTGTTGTCGACGGCGTTGGTGCCGACGAACGTGTGCACGTTCCCGGACTGCACGACCGGCTTGCCGACCGCGAGGTTCGTCGCGAGGATCCCCGCGTCCCCGGTGGTCGCCGCCTTCGCGCTGGCCGGCGAGACATTGCCCGCCGCGTCCTTCGCGCGGACCTGGTACGTCACCGTCGCCCCGGCGGGCTGCGCGTCGGTGAAGGAGGTGACGTTCCCGGCGACGCTCTCGCGCAGCTTGTTGTCCGCGTAGATGTCGTAACCGGTGACCTTCTTGTCGTCACCCGATTTCTGCCAGTCCAGCTTCACCTCGCCGGACTTCGCGGCCCGCGCGGTGAGCCCGGCGGGCTGGGTCGGCGCCTGCGTGTCGCCCTTCGCCGCCTTCCGGGTCACGGTGTTGCCGGCCGCCGACTGGTTCCCGGCCGCGTCCCGGGCCGTCACGTGATAGCTGAGCGTGCTGTCGGCGGGCTGGTCGTCGGTGTACGAGGTCACGTTCCCGGCGACGGTGGTGCGCAGCGTGCCGCCGAGGTAGACGTCGTAGCCGGTGACCTTCTCGTTGTCCTTCGAGGGCTGCCAGGCGAGGGTCACCTTGCCGGTGTCCGGCTCGGTCAGCTTCAGTGAGCCGGGCGCGGAGGGCGGGCTGGAGTCGCCGGTCTCGGGGCCGTACACCTCGATCTCGCCGAGCTGGCCGCCGCTCTCCTTGGACTCACCGGTGAGGGCGAGCCGTACATAGCGGGTGGTCGTGGTGTCGAAGCTGATCGTGGCCTGGTTGCCCTGGTCCGGGTCGAACTGGTAATCGGCCCCGGCGACCAGATCGCTGTGGTGCTTGCCGTCGGTGCTGCCCTGCACCTTCAGCGACTGCGTCCGCGCGTCGAAGGAGGCGGGCAGCTTCATGACGACCCGGTTCACGGCCAGGGCCGCACCGAGGTCGGTCTGGATCCAGGGCGCGGAGTCGTCCCCGCCGCTCTGCCAGTAACTGCTCTGATCGGCGTCGGCGGCGGTGCCCGCGCCATGCCCGGCGGCGGCGCTGCTGGCGGTCAGCCGCTTGCCGCGCGCCAGATCGCCGCTGCTCCCGGTGGCCCGGTGCGCCTCCAGCTCGGCCAGCTGACCGGCGCCCGCGACACTGTTGCCGGTGATCTCGACCCGCAGATAACGGGTGTTCAGCGCCGGGAAATCGATGGTGACGGTGTTGTCGTCGTCCTCGCCGAAGGTGTACGTCGCCGACGACACCAGCGTGCGGAACGCCGTGCCGTCGTCGCTGCCCTGCACGGACAGGGTCTGGGTGCGCGACTTGAAGCCCTCGGGAAGCTTCAGCACGGCCTGGTCGATCCTGGTGCTCTCACCGAGATCGATCTGGGCCCAGGCGGGGAACTTCCCGCTCTCGCTCTGCCAGTACGTGTCCCGGTCGCCGTCGTTCAGCGCGTCGGGCGCGTGCCCGCGCGCACTGCTCGCCGCGCCGGCCCCGCTGTTCACCAGGCCGGGCCCGCCGCTCGCCGCGCCGTCACCGGCCGCCAGCGCGGGCAGGGTCGGCCCGCCGACGACCACCAGACTGCCCGCCAACGCGACGGCGAGCGTCCGCCATCTGAATCGCTTGCCGCTCGATCGCTTGCTGCTCATCGTGCTCCTCGTCCGCAGGGGTGGGGGATGCTCTCGCGCATGTCAGGAAGTTGCGAGAGGTTGATCGTGAGAAGCGTCGCAATGCAAGTAATTTGCGTAGGACTGTTGAAGCGTTGCAGAAACCGGGGTCGGCGTCCATGCTCATGACAAAGATCGGTACGGGATGCGCACAAGTGGGGTGAGCCGGGGACGCGGACGGCCCCCGCGCTCCGGGGGAGTCGCGGGGGCCGGTGGAAGGAGGGGCGGGGGTCAGCCCTGGAGGCCGTAGAAGTGGATCGGCGAGTTGGGCAGCAGTCCGATCCGGGTGTACACGGGTGCCCCGGCGGCGGTCGCGTGGAGGGTGGCGCGGCGCAGCCCGGTGGCCCGCGCCCCCTCGTGCAGCGCCTTGCGGGTGACGGCCTCCCCGTACCCGCGCCGCTGCCAGCGCGGATCGGTGGCGACGAGGGCGACGAACAGCCGTCCGTCGGCCTCGACGGCGCCGGCGCAGCTCACCGGGGTGCCGTCGCGCATCCCCAGATAGGCGTACGCCCCTTCCTTCCACAGGGTTGACCCGAGGAGCCCGTCCCGGCCGTCCTCCGGCGGGAAGCCGTAGGCGCGGGAGTTGAGGTCGGCGTAGGCGCGTACGTGCTCGTCGTCGGTGACCCGTACGAAGGTCAGGTCGGGGTGGCGGGGCTCGGGCAGCGGCAGGACGTCACCGGCCATGCCGGTACCGGGGAACGCGTAGGCGAGCCCGGCCCGTTCGGCGGCGGCCGGCAGCTCCGCGCGGGCGGCGTCGCCGAGCAGCCCCTCGAAGACCCAGAGGAACCCCGGGCGTTCCTTGCCCCGCATGAGACCGGCGGCCTCCCGCAGCCGCCGCCCGACGACCTCCGGCCCCGCGTCGACCTCGGTGAGGGTGACACAGTTCCAGAACGCGAACCGGCTGTCCGCCCAGCGCACGGCGATCCCCGGGAGGTCGCGCACATCGGCGTCCGGGTCACGGTCGAGCACCATGGCCCGCCAGGCGGCGGCGAGTTGTTCCGCCGATTCGATGGACTGGGCGAGATCGGTCATGGTGGGCCCCCAGGGGTCGGTCGGGTGGGTCGGGACCTCTTTGGGGTAGCACAGGCCGGGGCGAGGATTCGCCATCCAGCCGCTGTAGGGCCCCTCGTGCGGATCTTGCCGAACTCGCGTGCCCTGGCACCGCGCCTCGCCGCGTCCGCGCGCTCCTCGCCCTCGCCCTCGCCCACCGCACCCAGGAGTGAGCTTCACCCATACGTGTGCTTGTCAGCCCAGCGATAGTGTGACTATCTGGAACCGGTTAACAACTGCCCGTAAAGGGCGGGCAGTTGATGGTGAAGGGATGGCGATGAGCACTGCTCAGGCGGCGACCACCGGTGGCGAGAACTCCGCTCCTCCGATCAACACGGTCGCGGGGAACGGGACCGCCGGTTTCAGCGGGGACGGCGGGCTCGCGACCGCAGCTCAGTTGAACCGGCCGTACGGGATCGCGGTGGACCGGAACGGGACCGTCTACTTCTCCGACTACATCAACCACCGGGTCAGGAAGATCGCGACCGACGGGAGGATCAGCACGGTCGCCGGGAACGGGACCGCCGGATTCCGGGGGGACGGCGGTCCGGCCGTCGCGGGTCAGCTGAACTGTCCGCGCGAGGTGGCGGTGGACGGCGCGGGCAATCTCTACATCGCCGATTCCGGCAATCACCGGGTCCGCAGGGTCGCCGCCGATGGGGTGATCAGTACGGTCGTGGGGAACGGGACCGGAGGGTTCGGCGGTGATGGCGGCCCGGCCACCGCCGCCCACCTGAACCTCCCGCTGGGGGTGACGGCGGCCGGGGACGGCGTTCTTCACATCGCTGACTACTACAACCACCGGATCCGCAGGGTCGCCGCCGACGGGGTGATCAGTACGGTGGCGGGGAACGGGACCGGAGGGTTCGCCGGTGACGGCGGCCCGGCCACCGCCGCCCGGCTCAACGCGCCCTACGGGGTGGCATTGGACGGCGCGGGCAATCTCTACATCGCCGATTCCAACAATCACCGGGTCCGCAGGGTCGCTGCCGATGGGGTGATCAGTACGGTCGCGGGGAACGGGACCGGAGGGTTCGGCGGTGATGGCGGCCCGGCCACCGCCGCCCAGCTGAACCTCCCGCTGGCAGTGGTGACGGACAGCACGGGAGCCCTCTGGATCACCGACCATCGAAACCACCGGGTCCGGAAGGTCACGGCCGACGGGAAGATGAGCACGGCGGTCGGCACGGGCACCGCGGGGTTCGGCGGCGACGGCGGACCCGCCGCCTCGGCCCAGGTGAACGCCGTGTATGGGCTGGCCGTGGACAGTGTCGACACCCTCTACCTCGCCGACCACGTCAACAACCGGATCCGGAAGATCACGTCCCCCCGGCTGGCCGGACTCCCCGACTCGGGGACGGTGGTCTCCTGGGCCAGTGTCCGCAGCCGGCTGCGTATGGCGGTCCTGCGTGAATCCACCAAGGACGGGGCCGAGATCCACCAGGATCTCGCCATCTCCAGGGACCACCAGCGGTGGCGCATGGTCGTGGCGGGCCAGGAGAACGGCGAAGTCCTCTACACGATCGAGAACCTGCGCAGCGCCAAGGTCCTGGAGGTCGTCGGGGCGCAGGAGCGGAACGGGGCGGTGGTCGCGCAGCGCGCCTACGAGGGAGGCGAAGCACATCATCAGCAGTGGCGGCTGATCCCGGTGGGTGACGCGAACGCCACTCCCAGGGTGTACGAGATCGCGAATCGCCACAGTGGTCTGCTCCTGCGGGTCGACACCAACGCCCGTGCGGGGATCGAGCAGCACGGGTCGGAGGGCGACCACCACGACCGGCAGTGGCAGCTGCTCCCGGTGTGACGCGCGAGGGGGGGGGGGGGGGGGGCGCCCCCCCCGCCCCCCCCCGAAGGCAGGTCCTACTTCTGCGCACCCGCCGCACTCGATGAACCCGCCGCACCCGAAGGACTCTCGGCGGTCGGCTTGGCCGCCTTGGGTGTCGGGGGAGCCTCGGGCGGCTGGGTGAAGTCGCTCTTGCGCGGCATGGTCTCCAGGTCCTCGTCCTTCTGGAGGTCGCCGTGCTCCGCGACCGTCGGGCTCGACTCCTGCATGCGCGCGGACGCCGCCGAGGACACCGAACCGGGATCCCCGGCGTACCGGGCCTGGGCATCGGCCGACGCCTGGGTGGTCTGGATGAACGCGCCGAGGAACCCGAGGACGGCCCGTGCCTCGGGTGACTGCTCCTGCACCACCTTGGCCCGGGACGAGGCCCCGTGGATCGCGCTGTTGAAGAGGCTGGTGCTCGTGTCGTCGTACGTGTCGTCCTCGGAGTCCTCGAAGTCGACGCCCTCCCCGGGCCGGGGCTTGGCGGCGTCGGTGGTCACCGAGAAGAGGCCGGCTCCCTGGCCCGCGGAGCCGAAGATGTTGTTGAACACCATGGTGGTCACTCCTGGTCGTCATGTGGGCGGCACGGCCCGCGGGGTCAAGGGGTCTTGTACAGTGCCCGGTCGCTGCCGGTCAGGCTCTCGCCGTCGAACATGGTGTGGTGGACCTCCAGCGCCGAGACGACCTCGGCCAGCCCCTTCATGCGGAAGCCGCCGCCGGAGAGGTCGAGATCGCCGATGTCGCGGGCGACCACGCGGTCGAGGGCGGGGTAGTCCCCGGACTGCGGCGGGGACAGGACCGCCACCGGCACGTCGTACCGCACCGCGAGCAGCCCGGAGAAGGTCACCGGGATCTCGTACGTGTACTCCTTGCGGGCGCGCCGCTGCGTGACGATGGTCTCCACCCGCGAATCGGGCTCGACCGTGCCGGAGATCTCCGACTTCGAGGCCCAGCTGGTCGTCAGGGTGCCGCCGACCGAGGCCGTGATGCCCAGCATCAACTGGGCGTTCAGCTCCGCGCTGCCGGTGGCGCTGCCCGTGGCCGTGAACGCCGACGAGGCCGTCACCGAGGTCGATGCCGTGTTGGTGACGCTGTTCGTCGTCGAGTTCGTGACGCCGTTCTCGGTCCCGTTGGCGGTGTCGACCCCCATGTCGTCCTTGCTGCTCTCGTTGGTCACGGTGTTCGTGGCCGTGTTCGCCATCTCGTTCTGGAGCTGGTTCTGAAGCTCGGTCTGGAGCTGTGCCTGGAGGTCCAGCTGGAGCTGTTTCTGGAGCTGGAGCTGAAGCTCCGCGCCGACCTTGCCGCCGAACGTGAGCTGGGCCTCCCCCTGGAGCGACCACGTCACCTCGTTCGACACGGTGAACTCGACGGAGTCGGTGAAGTTCATCGGGGTCGCGAGGCTGCGGTTGACATAGGCACGCGAGGAGAAGGTGTCGGGCTCCGGCTGGCCGATGCCGCGCCGCTCCTCGATCAGCGGCTCCCCGAGATTCATGTAGGCGAGCCACCCCAGCTTGAAGGCGGACCCCGGGAAGGAGCCGAAGCTCGACTTGTTCACGGAGAACCCCACGGGCTTGTGCCGCACACCGTAGTCGTCGACGTAGACCAGGCCGGGGTGGTCCAGGATGGACTGCCAGGTCTGTTCGATGTTGAGTTCCCGCAGGTTCTTCTTCGTCAATGGCTGACGCTTGGCCCGTTCCAGGTTGTACGCGTTGGAAGGCATTTCCTCATCCTCGGCTGAATTCGGTCGAACCGTGCCAGGTGAATTGAAAACAGGCATCTCGTACGTTCCGAAAATTGAAGCTAACACGGCCCCAGTTGTTATGGAGGGCGCTTTCATGCATCCCGCTCATTTGGATGACATATGCCGATGGGTGGGGTCAACTCCCTTGCTGCGAAGGTAAGTTGCGGCGCTGGCGATTCGTCTTGTGGGCCATTTCGAGCCGGATGTCCGGCACATTGCTTCTCCACTCTCAGGGACAGGTGAGGTTCCGCGATGTACACCCAAGAACGCACGGTCATGTCGAATTTGGTGGTCGGCGGACCGGTGGCGGTGAACAGCTACGACAACGCGATCGTGGCGGCGCTGATCGAGAACCGGCCGGTCATGCTCATCCACGCCTTCAACGGCGGGTATCTGCGGCCCGTCGAGCTGAAGGAGGACAGCCACGACAAGGGGGTCAAGCTGGCCACCGCGCTCGACCCGGCCACCAAGGACGCACAGGGCCACCTCTGGCACATCACCCCCGGAGGCTTCTTCGGACAGCGACCGCTCTACTTCATCGAGAGCGCGGCGGGCCAGGTGCCGCCCGTGCCCGCCCCTGCCGCCCCTGCCGCCGGTACGGGTACGGCCGACACCGGGCGCGGTGACGACGGGGTGCCGAAGCCGAAGCGCCGGCGCATCTCCGTCCATCAGGAGGCACCGAAGACCACCGCCGACATCGTGCAGCTCGGGCTCCCCGACAAGGTCGGCGACAAGTGGCGGGGGAAGAACGGCGCGATCGAGGACACCCAGCTCTGGGTGGTCACGGTGACGCCGTGGGGCGGGATCACCTTCGTCCCGATCACCCATCCCGACGCCATCCTCGGCTTCAAGGACCACGCGGTGACGGCCGACGCCGAGGTGCGCCTCACCTACAACTGGGGCGGCGACTTCACCGGAACGGTCATCAACACCTTCTATCCGCGGCTGCCCAACGAGTGGAACGTCCCCTACCACCACGTCTTCACGTGATCCGCCACCACGGTGCCGGAGCCGCACCGAGCCCGAGCCCGCGCACAACCCGTCTGGAAGAGGCACCACGATGACCGTGCCCACGGAAGAACTGAAGCTGGAGATCGTCCACGCCGTCACGGGACAGACCCTCGGCGCCAGGGTCGCGCCGAGCGCGGACGGGACACTCGTCGTCCGTGACGTCCCCGCCGGTGGCCCCGGTCCGCAGCGGTGGCAACTCGTCCCCGTGCCCGCGGCGCCGCAGGGCGGACCGGTGCACGGCGACGGCCACGCGTACGCGATCCGTGACGCCGTCGGGGGCCAGGTGCTCGACAACCCCGTCGCCGCGGACCGCGGTGTACGGCAGGGGGTCGCCGCCGCCGGGAAGAAGAGCCAGCGGTGGCATGTCGTCCCGGTCGACGGAGAGGCCGGGCTGTACTTCATCGAGACCGCGGCCGACGGCACCGTTCTCGACCTCGACGAGCCCGGTGCGCACGACACCCGGGTCGTGCTGCGCGCATACGACGAGGACGCGGCGAGCCAGCGGTGGCGGTTCGTCCCCACCGCACCCGAGCGCACCAGCGACCTCGCGCTGCGCTGGGGATCACTGAGCCACTGGAACGGACGCCGGTCCTGGCGGCTGGACCGCTCGGCCGCGCTGCGGCCGGTGCCCGGCGCGGCGCCCTCCTTCAGCGATCTGCTGCTGGTCCTCGACCAGTTCGGCAGCGACGTGGCCGCCGGGGAGTGGAAGAGCGACGGGGCCACCCCTGCGCCCGGCGGGCAACCGGAGCGGTGGGCGGGGACCGGCGCGCGGTTCCTCGCCGACACCACGGGCACGGGGCGGGCGGACATCGTCGCGCTCAGGCCCGCGAAGGGAGCCGTGGCCTCGGCCACCGCGGGCGACGGCACCTTCGGCGCCGAGCGTGTCCTGCACCCGCCCGTCCCGTCCCCGAGCCCGTCGGACCTGTGGGCCCTCGCGGACACCACGGGCAGCGGAAAGCCCGATGCCGTCGTGCTCGCCGCCGATGGCGTACGGGTGTTCCCGCAGGCCGGGGACGGGACCTTCGCGGCCGGGAGCGGCACGCCGGTCATCAAGGCGTTCGGGCACGGCGGACCGGGCGGCGGCTGGCGCGCCGACCGGCATCCGTGCTTACTGGCCGACACCACGGGTGATGGCAGGCTCGATGTCGTCGGCTTCCACGACGACGGTCTGCGGGTGTCGCTCCAGGACGAGGCGGGTGCCTTCGCCCCGGTCGCCGACGAACCGGTCCTCCGGGCCTTCGGGTACGGCGAGAGCGCGGGCGGGTGGCGGGTCGAGAAGCATCCGCGCTTCCTGACCGACGCCACGGGTGACGGCAGGCTCGACGTCGTCGGCTTCCACGACGACGGCGTCTGGGTGTCGCTCCAGGACGAGGAGGGTGCCTTCGCCGATCCCCTCTACCTGCTAGCCGAGTTCGGGGTGGACCAGGGATGGCGCTCGGTCGCGGACCACCCCCGCTTCCTGGCCCCGGCCGCGAGCGGCGGCACCCCGGACATCGTCGGGTTCGGACCGCAGGGCGTCGTCGTCGCGAAGGGCCGCGGGGACGGCACCTTCGAGCCTGCCCGGATCGTCCTGAACGACTTCGGATCCGCCCAGGGCTGGACGAGCACGAAGCACCTCCGCTTCCTCACCGATGTCACGGGCGACGGCCGCCCGGACATCGTCGGCTTCGGTGATGAAGGGGTCTGGGTGTCGCACGGCCGGGGCGACGGCCGCTTCGAGCAGGCCCAACTGGTGTGCCGGGGGTTCGGATACAACGAGGACGCGGGCGCCTGGCGGGTCGGCCGCCATCCGCGCTTCCTCGCCGACATCACGGGTGAGGGACGCGTCGACATCGTCGGCTTCGGGGGCCCGGGGGTGTACGTGGCCCGAAACCTGTACCGCCGCTTCCGGACCACCCGGTAGCCCAGGGGACCGGCTGACCCCGGCACCACCCCGGCGTACGGCCCGGCAGCCTCTCACCTGCCGGGCCGTAGGTCTGCCCACCGCCCGGATGCGCCAGGAGGCCGCCCCGCCCGGTATCGCGCGCCCGGGCGGGGCCGACGGGAACGGACGGATTCAGCCGACGTCGGCGTTGCGCGCGAACGTGACCAGTCCGGCGAAGGCGTCGGGCGACAGCGTGAGGATCGGGCCGTCAGCGCGCTTGCTGTCCCGGACGGGGATGACGCCGGACGGGGCGTACCCGGGGGCTACCTCTACGCACTGGCCCCCGTCCGGTCCGCTGTGGCTGGACTTGATCCAGCCGGTGAAGTGGCTCATTGACGTACTCCTTGGCAAGTTGCTGAAGGAAGGGAGGCGAACCTGCGGGTGTCCTTGTGTCAGTCGATCGTGCCTGTGGCTTGCGTTCCGTCCCGCGCCCGGGCGGGGCTCGACGGGAACGGAGTGACTCAGCCGGCCTCAGTGTTGCGGGCGAACCTGATCAGTCCGGCGAAGGCTTCGGGGGAGAGCATGAGGCCCGGGCCGTCGGTCTGCTTGCTGTCCCGGACGGGAATGACGCCGTGTGCCGACGCGTGGCCCGGGGCCCATTCGACGCAGTCGCCGCCGTTGGGACCGCTGTGGCTGGACTTCACCCACTCCATTCCATGGGGGTTCGGGGTGTTGGTCACCGTGCGTACTCCTCAAGGATTCGTTGAATGTGAGCGACGGATGCCCGATGGCCAAGCGCTTCGGCCCGCAGGCAATCGTAGGGCCGATCACACAACTCCTCGATGTCCTCGGAGAGTAGCGTTCTGACCACCACGTCAGAACACGAGGATTCAGCATGTCCTACCCCGCTGACAGGCCCACCGAGAGCGTGGGCACACGCATCCGTGCCATGCGTTTGATCCGTGACTACTCGCTTGCCGAACTGGGGCGGATGGCGCACGTCTCCAAGAGTCAGCTGTCCCGAGTCGAGAACGGCGAACAGCCCGCCAGCCCCTCCGTGCTCGCCGCCGTCTCTCGCGCGCTGTCCGTCGACATCTCCGTACTCCACGGGCAGCCGTACATCAAGATCCTCCAGCAGGAGCAACTCGATGCCATGGTGTCCCCGATCGGTAGTGCCCTGGAAGCGTGGGACATCGAACTTGACGATGACCCGGAGCCACGCTCCGTCGATGTCCTGGAAGCGGAGGTTGACCGGATGGTCCGTCTGCGCATCGGCGCGGACTTCTCGGAGACCGCCAAGATTCTTCCCGGGCTGATCACCGAGGTGGCCTCCGCGGTCCGTAGACAGGACACCCCAGGGCGAGAACGGGAGCGAGCGTACGCGCTTCAGACGGAGATGGCCCGAACGGCTGCCAGTGTCGCCTACCGCCTCGGCTACGCGGATCTCGCGCGCCTGGCTGTGGCGCGTATGGGTGCTGCGGCGCGAGAGTCCGGGGACCCGTGCCTCGTAGCCATCGAACGGTTCGAGCGCGCGGCCATCACCCACGGTTCGGCCGGTCGCGCGGACCGCAGTGTCGCCCTGATGCGCCAAGCGCTCCGCGACTTGGACGATGACGGGAGTCAGGCTGTGCGCGCCGTGCGCGGCATTCTGGTGCTGCGTGCGGCCACGTACGCCCGCCGGACGAGAGACACAAGTGCGGCGGACAGTTGGATCGAGCAGGCGAACGAGATCGCGCAGATCACCGGGGACGTAGAGCTGTACGCGCTGTCCTTCGGGCCGCAATGGGTCCGGATGAGCCGGGTCTCCGACCTCAACGACACCGACGACCACGACGAAGCGCTGCGCCGGGCAACCGAGGTTCGGCTACCGGACCACTATCCGCCCAACAGGAGAGCGCACTTCTGGATCAACCGCGCACGCGCGGAGGCGTGGACCGCACGCCATGACAACGCGCTGGAGTCGCTGGAGAACGCGCGCGACGCCGCCCCTCAGCTCACGAGGTTCCACCCAGAGGTGCATGAGACGGTCGGAACTCTGCTGCGGGCACGGAACCGAGCTTCGGATGCCCTGAGGGAGTTCGCGCAGTGGAGCGGTGTGTAGCGGATCGAGCACGCTGAGTCAAGACTCTGCCGTTCCCAACGTGGGGACGGCAGAGCCTTGTTCTGTTGGCACGCTCTGAGGGTCAAGAAACCCCCGCGACCGAATGAACGGCCCGGGGCCTGGCCACCAGCCCTGAGGAGCTATGACGTGCCGAAGCGTATCGATCTGATCTTCGATTGCCTGTTACGGCTGGGAGCTGCCCTGGGTGCGGCTCTATTGGTCCGGCCGTATGTTTCGGCGTCCGGGGCGGAGCGGCAGGTTCCCCGTCCTCGGGTGTGTGGTGCCACCGCGTTGATGCCCGTCGGTCTGATTTCGGCCATGTTCGCGTCGATCCACGACTCCAGCGTCCCCGGCAACGTACGGCCGGTGCTGCGCTGCCTGCTCCAGGAGCATTCCGGGGGCCGTCACCACGACCTGGCGTGGGAGCTCGACGATGCAAGCGCGGGCGAGGTGTGGGCCCAGTGGGCGGACGGCCGGCGCCCCGACACGTTCCAGGTCGTCCCCGACTGCAACACCCTGTCGGGGCCGACGCCGAAGGACGAGGCGTGCATTCTGTACGCCGGTCATCCGGGGTGTCACACCTGGCAGTACATCGACCCCGAGCACGACGCCATCGAGCGCAGCCCTGAGTTCCAGCGGGCCCTCTCCGATGTCCTGAAGGTTGTCATCCAGCGCGCCCCTGAGGAGGGTGCGCGGTGAATGCCGGTACCCCGCCCGCCCCGGGCGCCTCCCGCATGACCATCGAGACCTATCGGGTCCGGCCCGACGGTGAGCGCGTCGGCCACACCCGGCGGCGGACCTATCTCCCCGGTCCCGGGCCCCTCACCCTCGCCGACACCCTCCGCTGGCCCCCCTGCCGCTGCCCCCGCTGCCGCACCGGCCACGCACCACCCGGCAGTTGGTAGTCCGCCCCCGCCCGCACGGACAATCACCCCGCTCAGACCGGCGCGTACTCACCCGTCGCCGCGTCGTCGTCCACCGTGGGTGGGGGGCCCGGCAGTGCCAGGGCCGCCCAGACCGTGTTCACCAGGTGCTGTGCCGACAGGCCGTACTTCTCGAAGAGGTAGTGCGCGTCGTGGGAGCCCTCGGCGAAGGTGTCCTGGATGCCTACGCGGTGCAGGGGTCTGCCGCTGCCGGACTCGGCCATCACCTCGGCGACGGCCGAGCCGAGGCCGCCGATGACGGAGTGGTTCTCGGCGGTGACGACCACGCGGGACCGGGCCACTGCCTGACGTACCGTCAGCTCGTCCAGGGGTTTGACGGCCAGGACCTGGACGACCGAGACATGGACGTCCGCCCTGGCCAGCGCCGCCGCGGCGGTCAGGGCCGGGGCGACCATCATCCCGCCGGCGAACACCGCCGCGTCCTCGCCCTCGGTGAGCGGGTGGGCCCGCGCCAGGGAGAGGCGGTGGCCGTCGGGGTGGAGGACGGGGACCTCGCCGCGCTTCAGGCGTACGTATGCCGGTCCCGGCAGGTCCACCAGCGCGCGGGCGATCTGCGCCGCCTCGGTGGCATCGGCCACGTCGATCACCGTCATGTTCGGCAGGGCGCGCATCAGGGCGATGTCGTCGATGGCCTGATGGCTGGGGCCGCCCGGGGAGGAGACGCCGGGCATGAAGCCGATGATCCGTACCGGCAGCGCCGGGGCGGCGATGGCGTTGGCGATCTGGTCGTAGGGGCGGCGGGTGGCGAAGACGCCGAAGGTGTGGACGTAGGGGATGTGGCCGGAACGGGCCAGCGCCCCGGCGAGGCCCATCATGTGGGCCTCCGCCATGCCCGCCTGCACGAACCGTTCCGGCAGCGCGTCCCGGAAGAGGTCGACCTCGCACTGCCGGGTCGGATCGCCGCTCAGACAGACGATCTCCTCGCGCTCCCGGGCCAGTTCCAGCAGCCCGGTGCCGTACGGCTTGAGGCGGGTGGCGAAGGGCGGCCTACGCATCGATCTCCTCCAGCGCCCTGGTCAGTTCCGCGACCGCCCGCGCCGCCGTCTCCGCCGACAGGGTGACGAAGTGGCCGTCGGTGCCGGGTGGCAAGGAGTCGAGGCCGTGCGTCGTCGACGTACGGCAGATGATCACCGCCGGGCGGGCGTCCTGCGTTCGCGCCGCGTCCAGGGCGGTCAGGATCGCGGCCGGGTCATGGCCGTCGACGTCCGCCGTCCACCAGCCGAAGGACGCCCACTTGGCGGCCAGTGGCTCGATCGTGGTGACGCTGTCCACCGGGCCGTCGACCTGCGAGTTGTTGGCGTCCACCAGCACGGTCAGCCGGGACAGCCGGTGGTGCGCGGCGAACATGGCCGCCTCCCACACCTGGCCCTCCTCCATCTCACCGTCGCTCACCAGCGTGAAGGTACGGCTGTCCCGGCCGCGCATCCGGTCCGCGAGCGCGTAGCCCGTCGCCGCCGACAGGCCCTGCCCGAGCGAGCCGCAGGTCAGGTCCACCACCGGCGAACGCTCCCCGCCGATCGCGTCGACCACCGAGCCATTGGCCCCGTACGCGGCCAGCGCCGAGCGGTCCAGCAGCCCGAGGGCCACGGCCGCGGCGTACGGGGCGATGACGTAGTGACCGGGGGAGCAGACCAGCCGGTCCGTGCCGGGGCGGGCCACCGTGAAGACCGCGGCGACCTGCTCGGCGGCGGACAGCGCCTGCCCCAGATAGCCCGATCCCTGGCCGGCCACCATGTGCACGGCGTTCAGCCGGATGCGCAGCGCGAGCGCCTCGGGGTCGTCGACCGTCCACCGCGTTCCTGAGTCCGAGAAGCGCCGGACCGTGGGCATCAGCATCGAGCGGATCCTCCTTGACCGATCCCTGCATGGGCCGCACTGACTGCATGCCTGACTGCACATTCGACTTCATTGGCCTAGCCACATTAGAGAATTTCCGAGGGGAACTGTCAATGGTTGTGCGGTATGGGCTTGACTTGGCGGGTCCTGACTTCGCACACTCCTTTTATTGGCTATGCCAATTGAATCTGTACGCCCCGTACGCCCCAGCCAGCCAGGAGGACCCCGTGTCGTTGCAGGAGTTCATCGCCACGCCGTCGTTCGAGGAGTACCGCGAGCGCTTCAAGGACTTCTTCGTCCTCGAACGCACCGACGGTGTGATCGTCGCCCGTGCCCACACCCTCGGCGGGCCGGTCCAGCTCAGCGTGGAGAACCATCGCGCGCTCGGCCAGATGCTCAAGGTGATCGGGGCCGACCCCGAGAACGAGGTGCTGATCCTCACCGGCACCGGCGACGAGTTCATGATGGACTCGGACCCCGAGGGCTTCGCCCTGGAGGACGCGGACATGCCGTACTGGGCGTACGAGTACGCCTACAAGGACGGCCGCATCAATGTCAGCTCCCTGATCAACGACCTGGAGATACCGACCATCGGCATCATGAACGGCTCGGGGTTCCACTCCGAGATCGTGCTGATGTGCGACATCACCCTGTGCGCCGACGACGCCACCCTGTTCGACCTCCACTTCGACATCAGCTCGGTGCCCGGCGACGGCATCCACAGCTGCTTCCAGGAGCTGCTCGGCGTCAAGCGGGCCGCGTACGCCCTGCTCACCGGTGAGGCCATCACCGCCCAGCGGGCCCTGGAGTGGGGGATGGTCAACGAGGTCCTGCCCCGCGAGGAGCTGCTGGCCCGGGCCCGGACCATCGCCGCCCACATCATGAGCCGGCCCCGCATCACCCGGCGGCTCACCACCCAGGTCGTCCGGCGCCCGTGGCGCAAGCGGATCACCGACGACCTCGACGGCGGCTTCGGCATCCAGATGTTCGGCCATGTGGCCAAGCAGCGCTCCCTGCACGGCCGGGGACACATCGCCGACACCGTCGCCTACGTACGCAAGGGGCGTAAGAACAACTTCGACTGACAGTGGCAGTGGCAGTGGCAGTGACGGGGAGGTGAGGGGTGGGGCGGCACCCCTCCCTCAGCCCCCCGCCTCCAGATTCGCCGTCATCACCTCGTGGTGGTGGCGCACCGCGTACAGCGCCGACTCCACGTCCCGGCGCCGTACGGCGTCCAGGATCGGCTCGTGGATCGCGGTGAGCGCGGGGATGCGGGCGGGGGCCAGCCACTCCGGCACCGTGCCGTTGTCGATCCAGGTCCGGTACTCGTGGTTGATCAGCGTGGTGTGCACGCTGTCGAACATCGAGGCCAGATAGGTGTTGTGGGCGGCGCTGACGAGCGTGGCGTGGAAGCGGGTGTCCGCGCTCATCCAGCTCGCCGTGTCCCCGCCGCTGTGGGCGAACGCGGCCAGCGCCTCCTGCGCCCGGTCCAGTTCGGCGGGCGTCGCCCGCTCGATGGCCCGCACCACGGCCGACGACTCCAGCGTGAGGCGCACCTCCGCGAGCTGGCCCACCGAGCCCGGCTCCATCTCCAGCATCAGCCCCATCGAGGCCGCGAGCGTCGCCTCCGGGCGCAGCCGTACGTACACCCCCGAACCGCGCCGGGACTCCACCAGGCCCTTGATGACCAGGATGCGGATGGCCTGGCTGACCGTCGGGCGGCTGGTGGACAGCAGCACCGCGAGGTCGCGTTCGGAGGGCAGCCGGGAGCCGTCCGGCAGGTCCCGGGCGAGGATCAGCTCCTGGACCCGGGCCGCGACGGCCTCGGCCGTGCCCTCCTGCCGGGTGAGCCCGAAGTCCCGCAGGGCCTGCCACGGGCTGTCCGGCGGGAATTCCCTCGCCTGTACCGCCACCGGTCCTCCTCCACCACCCGGGACCACCCCGTCCCGGTGATCGTCCACCGGAAACCTATACCCGGGGGCGGCGGGCGGCCCGGCGCCGGTACGTACCGCCGCCCCCGGGGCCTGGCTCACCAGTCCGTGGCCACGTACTTCGCCTCCGTGTACTCCAGGATCCCCTCATGGCCGCCCTCGCGGCCGATCCCGCTCTCCTTCACCCCGCCGAACGGCGCCGCCGGGTCGGACACCAGCCCCCGGTTCAGGCCCACCATGCCGGTCTCCAGCCGGTCCGCGAGGGCCAGGCCCCGGCGCAGATCCCGGGTGTAGAGGTACGACACCAGCCCGTACTCGGTGGCGTTGGCGAGGGCGATGGCCTCGTCCTCGTCGTGGAAGCGGACCAGCGGTGCCACCGGCCCGAAGATCTCCTCCCTCAGCAGCGCCGAGCCGGGCGCCACCCGGTCCAGGACGGTCGGCGTGTAGTAGTGGCCGATCCGGTCGGGTGTGTAGCCGCCGGTCAGGACCCGCGCGCCCCGCTCCACCGCGTCCGCCACCAGCTCGTCCACCTTGGTGACCGCCTCCGCGTTGACCAGCGGCCCCACCTCGGTGTCCGGCGCGAGGCCCGGACCCATCCGCAGGGCGGCCATCGCGGCGGCGAGCCGGGTGCCGAACGCGTCGGCCAGCGACTCATGGACATAGAAACGGTTCGCCGCCGTGCACGCCTCGCCCCCGTTGCGCATCTTGGCCAGCATCGCCCCCTCCACCGCCGCGTCGAGATCCGCGTCGGCCAGCACCAGGAAGGGCGCGTTGCCGCCCAGCTCCATCGAGGTGCTCAGCACCCGGTCGGCCGCGACCCGCAGCAGCACCTTGCCGACCTCGGTGGAGCCCGTGAAGGAGAGCTTGCGGACGGCGGGCTGGGCCAGCAGCGTCGACACGACCGGCCCGGAACGGTCGGCCGGCAGCACATTGACCACCCCCGCCGGTACCCCCGCCTCCGCCAGCAGCGCACCGACGGCCAGCGCGGTCAGCGGGGTGTCACTGGCGGGCTTGAGCACCACCGCGCAGCCCGCGGCGAGCGCCGGGCCGATCTTCCGGGTGGCCATGGCCGCCGGATAGTTCCAGGGGGTGACCAGGACCGCCACCCCGATCGGCGCCCGGTCCACCAGGATGCGGTGGCCGCCCGCCGGAGCGCGGGTCACCGTCCCCGCCAGGCGCACCGCCTCCTCCGCGTACCAGCGCAGGAACTCGGCCGCGTACGCCACCTCGGCCCGCGCGTCCGGCAGGGCCTTGCCGTTCTCGGCGCTGATCAGCGTGGCGAAGAACTCCGCCCGCTCGGTCATCAGCTCCCAGGCCCGGCGCAGGACGACCGAACGCTCCCGGGGCGGGGTCGCGGCCCAGCCGGGCTGGGCGCGGGCGGCGGCCGTCACGGCGGCCACCGCGTCCGCCTCCCCGGCGGAGGCGACCTCCGCCAGCGGGGCCGTCGTCGCGGGGTCGTGGACGGTCAGGGTCCGGCCGTCGGCGGCGGGCCGGAACTCGCCGTCCACGAGCAGGTCGGTGGGGCAGCGGTCGAGGGCTTGGGTCAGGTTCATGGGTGGTTCCTCAAAGGTGCATCAGGGGGTGCGTGTCAGGGGGCGTGAGTGCACCGGCGGCCGGGGCCGGGCATGCGGAAACCGCCGTGCGCGTGCCGGAGCAGGACAGGGCGCGGGCACGCGCACAGCGGGGTCAGGAGGGAACAGCGCGGTGGTGGACCTGTGTCCAGGTCAGTTGTCGCGCAGGCCCGCCGCCTTCGCCTCCACCTCGTACAGCGCGGCGTAGTCCCGCTCCGCGAAGCCGTGGCCGATCGCGGTCTGTACGAGCTGGTGGACCATCGCGCTCACCGGCATCGGCACCTCCAGTGAGCGGGCCGCGCCGAGACCGAGGTCGAAGTCCTTGCGCAGCATCTTGTTGTTGAAGGTGGGCGTGTAGTCGCGTTCGACCATGGCCCGGCCCTTGTGGCGGATGAAGGTGGAGCCGAGGACCGAGCCGTTGATGAAGTCGACGAACGCCTCCGGGGCCACCCCGCCCTTCTCCGCCAGGATGGTGACCTCCGCGAGGGCCTGGGTGATCATGCCGAGCAGCAGGTTGTGACAGATCTTCACCAGCCGGCTCTGCTCATCGGGCCCGGCGTGCACCACGGTCGGGGAGATGGTGCCCAGCCAGGGCGCCACCCGGTCGAAGGTCTCGCGCGGCCCGGAGGCGACGATCGCGCTCTTGCCGTCGGCGACCATGTGCGGGTTGCCGCTGATCGGGGCGGCGAGGAAGCCGACCCCGGCCGCCGCGGCGGCCTCGCGCACCTCGGCGGACGCCTCCGCGGACACGGTGGAGCAGTCCACGATGACCTCGGGGCGGCGCGGGCCGCTCAGCAGACCGTTCTCGCCGGTGGTGACGGCGAGCAGATCGGCGCTGGTGGAGACCATCACGAAGACGACGGACGCCTCGGTGAGGTCGGCGATCGAGCCGACCACGGTCGCGCCCTGACCGGCGAGCGGCGCGGCCTTCGCGGCCGTACGGTTCCACACCAGCAGGTCGGCGCCGCCCTTGAGCAGGGCCGCGGCCATCACCGAGCCCATGGCGCCGGTACCGAGCCAGCCGAGGCGCTCCACGGGGGTGTCGTTCATTGTTCTGCCTTTCTGATCACTACGGGAGTACCGGAGTACGGGAGTACGGGAATTGGTGGGTTGGGAGTAGGGGGACGTGGGTGGTCACGGGTGCTTCTGCGCGCCCCCGCCCGCGGCGGCTGCCGCCGCCGTCGACTCGGCCCGCAGCGCCCGCCGCTGCGCCGTGCGGGCCGCCTGCCGGGCCGGGTCGGCTATGAGGGTGGAGGCCAGCAGGGTGCGGGTGTAGGGATGGGCGGGGGAGTCGTACACCTGGGCCGCCGGGCCGGACTCCACCAGCTCGCCGAGGCTCAGCACCGCGATCTCGTCGCTCATGTGCCGGACGACCTCCAGGTCATGGGCGATGAACAGATAGCTGACCCCGAGATCACGCTGGAGTTCCTGGAGCAGGTTGATGACCTGGCTCTGGGTGGAGACGTCCAGTGCGGACACCGGCTCGTCGCAGACGATCAGCCGGGGGCGCGTCGCCAGGGCCCGCGCGATGGCGACGCGCTGGCGCTGGCCGCCGGAGAGTTCGTGCGGATAGCGGTCCGCGTGGTGCGGGGCGAGGCCCACCCGGTCGAGGGCCTCGCCGGTCTCCCGGTCCCGCTCGGCGCGGGACAGCGGGCGGTGCCGGGTGAGGGCCTGGCCCAGGGTGTCGGCGATGGTCTGCCGGGGGTTGAGGGAGGACAGCGGATCCTGGAAGACGACCTGCACGTCCCGGTGGAAGGACAGCGGCGTACGGCGTCCGAAGGCGTCGATGTCCTGTCCGTCGAAGACGATCCGGCCCTGTGAGATCGGGGAGAGCCGCAGCACGGCCCGTCCGATGCTGCTCTTCCCGGAGCCGGACTCGCCGACCAGGCCGAGGGTGCGGCCCGCGCCGATCGTGAAGCTGACGTCCTTCACGGCGGTGAAGGTCTTCGCCCGCCCGGACATGCTCCGGCCGAGCCGGTAGCGCACGGTCAGATTCTCCACCGAGAGCAGCGGGGTGCCGGGGGCGTTCATCGGGCACCCGCCAGGTGGAGTTCGCCGCTGCGCAGACAGCGCGCGCCCTGGATGTCGAGGGCGACCGTGCCGGTGCGGCAGTCGTCGGTGGCGTACCGGCAGCGCGGGTTGAAGCGGCAGCCGTCCGGCCAGTCCCAGGCGGGCGGCACCCGGCCGGGGATGGTCGGCAGCGGCTCACCGTCGGACCCGGCGCGCGGGACGGCGTCCAGCAGCGCCTCGGTGTAGGGGTGCCGGGGGTGCGCGAAGGCGTCCGTCACCTCGCGCGTCTCCACGATCTGACCGGCGTACATGACGGCGATCCGGTCGCAGCTGTCGGCGACGACCCCCAGGTCGTGGGTGATGATCAGCAGGGACATGTCGAGCCGTTCCCGCAGGGAGGCCAGCAGGTCCAGGACCTGGGCCTGGATGGTCACATCGAGGGCGGTGGTCGGTTCGTCGGCGATCAGCAGCTCGGGGTCGCAGGCGAGGGCGCCCGCGATGACGACCCGCTGGGCCATGCCGCCGGAGAACTGGTGCGGATAGTCCTTGAGCCGTTCCCTGGGCTGGGGCACTCCTACCAGGTCGAGCAGTTCGGCCGCCCGGTCGGTGGCCTCCTTGCGGGACAGCGGGCGGTGGGCGCGGATCGCGTCGGTGAGCTGACGGCCCACCGTGTGCACCGGGGACAGCGCCGACATCGGGTCCTGGAACACCATCCCGACCCGCAGCCCGCGCACCTTGCGCAGGTCCTCGCCGCGCAGACCGGTCAGCTCGGTGGTGCCGAGCCGGACGGAGCCTTCCCTGACGGAGACGCCCCGGGGCAGCAGCCCGAGGATCGCGGACGCGGTGATGGACTTGCCGCACCCCGACTCACCCACCAGCCCGAAGGTCTCACCGCGCCGGATGTGGAAGGAGACGGCGGAGGCGAGTTCGGAGCCCTGGGAGTCGACGACGGTCAGCTTGTCGACCGACAGGAGGGCGTCCTCGGGGACGGGCGGCTCGTGGTCGGCGACGAGCGCGACCTTCGCGGCCGTCCCGGACGCGGACCCGGCTCCCCTCTTGGACGCGGCTCCGGTTCCGGACCCGGCCGGCGTCCTCGTCTTCCCGCCCGGCCGCGGCGCACCCCCGGCCCGCGGCGACGTCGCGTCCCGCAGTCCGTCGCCCAGCAGGTTGAACACCAGCACGCTCAGGGTGAGCGCCGCGCCCGGCAGGATCGCGAGCAGCGGATGGTCGGTCACATGCTGGCGGGACGCGTCCAGCATCGCGCCCCAGCTCACCTGGGAGGTGTCCGCGCCGACCCCGAGGAAGCTCAGGGTCGCCTCGATCAGCAGGGCGGTGCCCGCGGCGATGGACGCCTGCACGATGAGCGGCGCCGACACGTTCGGCAGCACCTGCCGGAACATGATCGCCGAGTTGCGCAGGCCCAGGACCCGGGCGGCGTCGACGTACAGCTTCTCCCGCTCGGCCAGCACGACCGCGCGGGTGATGCGCAGGAAGCTGACCGCGAAGACCAGGCCGACGGCGAGCATCGCGTTGCCGAGGCCGTTGCCGAGGACCGCGACCAGGGCGAGGGCCAGCAGCAGGGCGGGGATGGACTGGAGGACATCCGCGACGCGCATGCCGATCCGGTCCCACCAGCCGCCCCGGTAGCCGACGAACAGCCCGACGCACACACCCAGCACCAGGCCGATGGCCACGCTCTGGGTGCTGGCCAGCAGGGCGGTGCGGGTGCCGAAGATCAGCCGGGACAGGGTGTCGCGGCCGAGGTCGTCGGTACCGAGCCAGTGATCGCCGCTGGGACCCTGGAGCTTGTTCTGGACGTCCGGGTGCAGCGGGTCGTACGGGGCGATCAGCGGGGCCGCGAACGCGATGACGGCCTGAAGGGCCAGCAGGGACAGGCAGATCAGGGTGACCGGCTGCCCCAGCACCCGGCGCAGGGTACGGCCGCGCGGCCGGGCCGCCGCCTCAAAGGCAGCCGCCTCGACGACGGGGGCGCCGGCGGGTGCGCCCGGGGATGTCTCGCTCACTGGGGTCTCACCTTCGGGTTGAGCACGCCGTACAGGAGGTCGGCCGCCAGATTGACCAGCAGGACGATGACCGCCACCAGGACGATGGAGCCCTGGAGCACCGGATAGTCGGCGCGCACGACGCTGTCGATCAGGAGCGTCCCGAGGCCCGGGACGGCGAAGATCCGCTCGATGACGAAGCTGGCGGCCACCAGCACCGACATCTGGATCGCGATGACGGCCAGCACCGGGACCATGGCGTTCTTCACCGCGTACCGCAGCACGATCCGCCGCCGGTGGATGCCCCGGGCCAGCAGGGTCTGGACGAACGGCGAGTCCAGGGCGTCGATCATCGCGCTGCGGGTCTGCCGGGCGATGACGGCCGCCGTGTGGGAGCCCAGCGCGACGGCCGGCAGGATCATCCCGGTGAACCAGGCGCCCGGATCCTCGGTGAACGGCGTGTACCCGACCACCGGCAGCCAGCCGAGCTGGACCGCGAAGACCAGCACCAGCAGCAGCGCCAGCCAGAAGCTGGGCACCGCGAGCCCGAGCGCGACCAGCACGGTCAGGATCCGGTCGGCCGCCGAGCCCGGCCGCAGCGCGCCCAGGATGCCCAGCGGGATGCCGACGAGCAGGGCCAGCGCCATGCCCGCGAGGGCCAGCGACAGGGTGATGCCGATACCGGTCGACAGTGACTCGCCGACCGGGGTCCCGGTGTACAGGGAGGAGCCGAGATCACCGGTGAGGGCGCCGCCCAGCCAGCTCCCGTACTGCTCGGCGGCCGGCCGGTCGAGGCCCAGCTGGGCGCTGAGGGCGGCCTTGTCGGCGGCCGGGGCACCCTCGCCCAGGATTTGCGCCACCGGGTCGGTGGGCGTCAGATGGACGAGGGTGAAGACGAACGCCGAGACCAGAAGAAGCGTGGGCAGCGCGGAGAGCAGCCGCTGGACGACGAACTTGGTCATGGCCGGGCGCTCCCCGCCACCGGTTCGTCCAGCACCCGCGAGCGCACCCGGTAGGTCGCCTCGCCCGCGGCGGCGGCGTCGAGGTCGGTGAGGCGTCCGCCGCGCTTGCGCAGCTTTCCGCCCACCACGACCGTGTCGACATCGCCGGGCCCGGCCTGGAGGACCACGTGCGCGGCCGGGTCGCCGAGGGCGACGCCGTACGGCGCGGTGTCGACGAGGATCAGGTCGGCGAGAGCGCCGGGCGCGATCCGGCCCAGCTCATGGCCGAGGCCCAGCGAGCGGGCGGCGTTGACGGTGGCGTACTCCAGCATGTGCCGCGGCTGGACCAGCGGCGTCCCGGGGCGGCGGGCCAGCGGATAGCGTCCGGCCTCCCGCTCCTCGGCGGCGTCGACGTTGCGCATCAGCAGATATGTCAGCCGCATCGCCGCGAACATGTCGATGGCGACCCGGGCGTTGGTGTCGATGCCCAGGCTGGAGCAGACGCCCGCGCGGTGGGCGCGGTTCAGGACGGTCATGGACCGGCCGCCGCCGAACTCGCCCTCGGGCGTGAAGGAGATCCCGCCGCCGAGCCCGGCCAGCAGTTCCAGTTCGGCGTCGTCGGCGGCGTTGGCGTGCGCGGGCAGGATGTCGGCGCCGAGGAGCCCGGCCTCGTGCAGGGCGCGGATCTGCCCCGCCGGGTTCTGGTGGACCGTCATCCGCAGGCCCAGTTCCCGGGCGAGCGCGACCTCGGCGGCCGTACGGTCCAGGTCGCCGAACTCCAGGGAGGACAGCGCCATCCCGAGGCGCAGCGGGCCGCCGTCACCGATCCGGGCGGTCAGCTCGCGTACGTGCTCCAGCCGCCAGGCGTGGTCCTCGGGCGGGGCGTCGAAGCTGCCCAGCATGCCGTACGCCCACAGCACCCGCTGCCCGGTGGCCTGGTGGGCGCGCAGCCCGGCTTCGGCGTGCTCGGGGGACATGACGTTGTGGCAGAAGTCCAGGACGCCCGTCACGCCGCCGTCGATCATCTGCACCGAACCGGCGAAGGTGGCGTCCTGGATGTCCTCGGGGGTGAAGTTCTCCCGCAGCCGGAACACCCTCGACTGGTAGTCGTCGAACGTCCAGCCGTCGGCGTACAGCCCCTTGAGGGGGGTCTGCCAGGCGTGCATGTGGGTGTCGATCAGGCCCGGCAGGGCGATCATGCCCCGGGCGTCGACGGTCTCGGCGCCGGGCGCGGACAGGTTCTGGCCGACGGCGGTGATCCGGTCGCCGGACACCAGGATGTCGGCGCGGTCCAGGTCGCCGAGGGTGTCGTCCATGGTGAGGACGGTGGCGTCACGGATGAGAAGAGCGGGCGCGGTGGACTGGGTCCCGGTCTCAGGCACGGCTGACTCCCTGGGGTGCGAACGAGGTGACGGGCAGGTCGGCGAAGGGCGCGGCGGTGTGCACGACCTGGCCGCCGACGACGGTGAGGACGGATTCGATCCGGTCGATCAGCTCGTGCTCGACGGCGAAGTAGTCGTCGCTGAGCACGGCGAGGTCGGCGAGCAGCCCCGGCTCCAGCCGGCCGCGCTCGTTCTCTTCGAAGCTGAACCAGGCGCCGGAGGCGGTGTACCCGCGCAGCGCCTCTTCCCGGGTGAGCAGATTGTGCGGGGCGAGCGTCGCGGTGCCCTGGACGGTCCGCCCGTCCAGGAACCACGCGATCGTCGCCCACGGGTTGTACGAGGCGACGCGCATCGCGTCGGAACCGAGCCCGGTGGGGATGCCCCGCTCCAGCATCAGCCGCAGCGGCGGCGCCTCGGCGACGGTCTTCTCGCCCCAGATCGCCAGCGCCTCCTCGCCCTGGAACCGGTACAGGCCCTGCGCGAGGACCCCGGCGCCGAGGGCGGCGATCCGCTCGACGTCGGTGGTGGTGAGGGGTTCGGCGTGCACGAGCGCCCAGCGCAGCGGGCTGATGTCGTGCTCGGCGTGCACGTCCTCCCACGCGCCGAGCACCGCGTCGATGGTCTCGTGCTGGTGGGCGTGGGTGTGCACGGTCCAGCGGTTGCGGGCCAGCTCGCCGAAGATCTCCCGGAACCGGGCCCGGATGTCGTCGTCGATCTCCACCGGGTGGGCGATCTTGTCGACGGTGGCGTACAGGATCACCTCGCCGACGCCGATCACCCGCAGCATCCCGTCGCCGACGTCGAGGGCGGTGTAGCGCTGGTATCCGGCGAGGTCGTCGGTCTCGGTCCCGGCCCGCTCGGCGTGCACGGCGAGGCGGGTGCGCAGGGTGAGTTCGCCGCGCCGCCAGGTCTCCCGGATCGCGGGGTAGGCGGCGGGGCCGCTGTTGAAGCCGCCGCCGTCGATGGCGCCGGTCAGGCCGAGCCGGTTCAGCGCGCGGGACATCTCGGCGGTGCCGGCGACCTGCTCCTCGAAGGTGGGGGCCGGCATCCGCCGGTAGAACCACTCCATGAGGGGGGTGCCGTTGACCTTGCCGGTCAGTTCGCCGTCCGGGCCGGTCTCGAAGGCGCTGGCGGGAAAGCCCTGGCCGGCCAGCTCGCGCACGAGGTCGTGGTCGATGCCGAGTTCCCGCATGGCGGCGGTGTTCAGGACGGCCCAGTCGTACAGGAACTGCACATAGACGGGGTGGTCGGGGGCGGCCCGGTCCAGCTCGGCGCGGCTCGGGCCGCGGTTCTCCGGGAACTGCGCCGGGTGCCAGCCGCCGATGACCCGGATCCAGGTCCCCTCCGGGCGCTCGGTGGCGCGGCGGGCTATGGCGGCGAGGCCGCTGTCCAGGGTCCGCTCGTCCTCCCAGCGGACCTCGTCGCGCCAGGTCCGTCCGGCCCGTACGACATGGACGTGGGAGTCGATCAGCCCGGGGACGACCCGCCGCCCCTGGAGGTCGACCACGGTGGTGCCGGGGCCCGCCAGCTCGCGGATCTCCTCGGTGGTGCCGGTGGCGGCGACCCGGTCACCGGTCACGGCCAGGGCCTGGACCTCGGCGGTCCGCGGATCGTCGGACATCGTGGTGATCAGGCCGTTGACCAGGACCAGATCGGGGTGGGCGTACGCGGAGGGCGTGCTGCTCATGGGTGAGTTTCTCCATGCGGTGGATACGGGAACGGAAGCCGCGGGGTGGGGACGGCGACGCGAGGGACGTGCCCGGGGCGATCGGCGGGGCACGGCGGGTACGGGGTTACGGGGCCATGGGGCCATGGGGTACGGCGGGGCCGTGCGGGTGGGGGACCCGCGCCGCGACCCGGACCGGTGCCGGACCGGTGTCGGACCAGGTGTCGGACGAGGTGTCGGACGAGGTGTCGGGCCGGTCAGTCCTGGACGCGGGCTTCCTTGTAGCGGAAGACGGCGACCTCGTGATCGGTCGAGACGATGTTGTCGACGTTCTTGGGGTTGTAGGCCCAGAAGCCGGAGTAGTCGAAGTAGCCGCAGTCCAGGGCGTCCTCGTCGACGATCGTGGACAGCTCGCGCCAGGCGGTCTCCTGCTGCTCGGGCGTCTTCGCGTCCAGCCCGTCGCGCACGGCCGCGTCCAGCTTGGGGAAGGCCACCCGCTGCGGGTTGCTGGAGGCGTCCGGGGCGAACTTGCGCACGTAGTAGTCGTACGGGCCGGAGCGCGCCCCGTCGGAGAGGATCGCGGCCGGGTACTTGCCGCTCTGGTAGACACTCAGGAACTGCGGGAAGTTGGGCGTCTCCAGCTCCACCTCGACGCCGATGGCCGCCATCTGACTGCGGAACAGCTCGGCGATGGTGCGCTGGGTGTCATAGCTGATCAGGGTGAACTTGCGCTTGCCGCCGCCGAGTTCCGACATCAGCTGCTTGGCCTTGTCGACGTCGTGCGGGTAGCCCTTGAGCCCGGGGGCGTAGCCGGACTGGCCCTCCTGGAAGCGCTGGACGGGGACCTCGCCCTTGCCGCCGAGCGCCGCGTCCACGTAGTCCTGCGGGTTCATGGCGTAACAGACGGCCTGGCGGAACTTCTTGTCCTTGAAGACGCCCTTCATGTCGTACATCTGCAAGTGCCACAGCACCGACGGGAACCACGTGGAGGCGAGTCCCTCCTTCTCGGCCCGGTCGGCCAGCGGGGGAGTGGTCCAGGCGACGTCGATCTGCCCGGCGCGCAGCGCGTTGTAGAGGCTGTCGGGGTCGTTGATCTGGGTGACCTCGACGCGGGAGGGGCCGACGGACTTCTTGTCGTAGTACTTGTCGAAGGCCGTGACGACGGTCCGCAGTCCCTTCACGGACGCCTTGGCGTCGTACTTCCAGGGGCCGGTGCCGACGCCCTTGGTCTTCCAGTCGCCGTCGGCGAGGGCCTTCGGGGAGACCATGTACATCCCGAGCCGCGCGAAGTTGTTCAGCAGCGCGGGCGCGGGTTCCTTCAGGTCGATGCGGACATGGGTGGCGTCGACGGCGGTGGCCGACTTCATGGCCGCCAGCTGGGTGCGGTACTGGCTGGGGGTGCTGCCGATGCGCTTGAGGTTGGCGACCACGGCGGCGGCGTCGAACGGCGTGCCGTCGTGGAAGAGCACCCCGGAGCGCAGGGTGAGATCGATCCGCAGCGGGGTCTGCTCCCAGGAGGTGGCGAGCTGCGGGCGCAGCGTGGTGCCGTCCTTGTCCAGGCTGATCAGCGACTCGTACACCAGGGAGGTGTAGGTCGCGTTCTGCTTGGTGACGGTCTCCCAGTCGTCGAACTGCTGGTTGGTGCCGAACCTCAGGGTGCCGCCGGCACCCCCGGCGCCGGAGTCGCCGGAGCCGCCGGAGGCGGAGCCGCCGCACGCGGTGAGGGTGACGGCGAGGGCGGTGGCGAGCAGGATGCCGCCCACCGTACGGGGGCGGCGGGCTCCTGCTGCGGACCCTCGGGACCGCCGTGCGGACCCGGGTCTGGCATTGACTGTCACGGCGAGGACCTCCACAGAACTGCGGGGGCGTCGGAAGCGACGCGCTGTGCGTCATAGTGGACGCATCGTGCAGGATTGTTGTCAAGGGTTGCACTTCCGTCTCTTGAAAACCTGCTAGTCAGGGGGGTCAATGCTCTGGCAATGGTGCATAACACCCTCGATGCCTGTTCAGTATCCTGTGCACAGCTGTACAGTCGTGTGCAGTCCGCTATCGTTGTCCAACGCGTGGAGCCGGGAGGTGAACCCGGCGGAGGCGCGCGGTGCGCGAACAGCGCGCGAACGCGGACCGTCCCAGCGACCAGGAGGCGCGATGAAGACCGAGGGGGGAAGCCTCGATCTCGGTGCGAGGCTCAGGAAGGTCCGCTCCGAACGCGGCCTGTCGCTGCGCGAGCTGGGAAAGCTGGCCGGCTGCTCCGCGAGCCTGATCTCGCAGGTCGAACGCGGTCAGACGGCACCGTCCGCCGGGGTGATCTACGGCCTGGCCAACGCGCTGGACATCCCCCTGGAGTACCTCTTCGGCACCGGGGGCATCGAGGACACACCCGTGCCCGGCGGGGCGCGGGTGGTGGGCTCACACTTCGCGGCGGGCGGTTCCGGTGGCGCGGGTGGTGCGGGCGGTGCCGGTGGTGCGGGCGGGGTGCGGGAGGCCCATGGGCGCCCGGGGGCCGGTGCGGGGCCGGGTGTCAGTGCCGGGCCACCGGGTCCGGCACTGACACCCGCCGTGGACACCATCGTCCAGCGCCATTCCGGCCGCCGCACGATCGACCTCGCCAGTGGCGTCCGCTGGGAGCGGCTCACCCCCCACCAGGACGCCCAGGTCGACTTCCTGGAGGTCGTGTACGCCCCCTACGGCCGCTCCACCGACAGCCGCTCGCCCATCCGGCACGAGGGCCGGGAGTACCAGCTCGTCCTCACCGGCACCCTGCACGCCGACATCGGCTTCGAGACGTACGTCCTTGAGGCGGGCGACTCACTGGCCTTCGACGCGGCGGCCCCGCACCAGTACCGCAATATGACCGAGGAGGAGGTCCGGGTCATCTCGGTCGTCGTCCACGCGCAGTGAGCGGACCACTTCCGCGGACCTCCTCCTCAGACCTTCTCCTCCGGCTTCCTCCTCGGCCGGGGTTCATTCAGGGCGTGCAGACGACCCCCGTGCACTGGGCGGACTCGCCGTTGCCGGAGGCGCGGTTGCCGCCCGCGTCGATGTTGCCCGAGTCGGCGTAGATGCCCCAGGCGTTGTTGTCGCGGGCGATGTTGCCCTGGAGGGTGTGCACGGCCTTGGAGACGGCGATGCCGTCGCCGGAGTTGGCGTTGGCGGTGTTGCCGATCAGCCGGTTGCCGGCCCCGGAGGCCGCCTCGCCGGAGACGTAGATGCCGCGTCCGTTGTTGTTGTTGGCCTGGTTGAGTTCCAGGGTGTTGCCGAGCGACCCCTCCAGGGTGATCGCGTCGCCGTTGCCGTCGTTCGCGATGTTGGACCGGATCAGGTTGTTGTTCGAGTAGCTCAGCTCGATGCCGCCGGGGTTTCCGCTGACGTCGTTGCCGGTGACCGTGGAGCCGTGGGCGTCCTGGAGGAGGATCCCGCTGTCACCGCTGTTCTGGAGCGTGTTGGACAGCAGGCGGTTGCCGGTGGACTCGGAGACGGTCAGCCCGGCGTCCGAGTTCAGCGAGGAGGTGTTGCCCTGGACGAGGTTGTCGTTCGAGGCGTACTGGAGGACGATCGCGCCGTCGCTGTTGTTGGTGACGGTGTTGGTCAGCAGGGTGTTGCCGGAGGCGCCCTCCAGGACCAGTCCCGCGTCCCCGCTGTCGGCGATGAGATTGCCTTCGAGACGGTTGGACGCGGAGTTCTCCACGAAGACGCCCTCGCCCTGATTGAAGGTGATCGTGTTGTCGGCGATCACGTTGCCGCTGGATCCGCCGATCAGCGTGACACCTCTCTGGGCCTGCTGGGTGATGAGGTTGTCCTGTACGCGGTTGTTGACATCGGCGTTGTTGAGTTCGACGCCGGCGATCTCGTTGAGCTGGAGGGTGAGCCCTTCGACGAGGGTGCCGGACGTGCCGGGGTCGAGCAGCACCCCGTGGTCGAACTCCTGCACAACGCCGGGGGTGCCGGCGCCGTCGGTGACGGTGGTGTTGTCGAACCCGTTGTTGCGGATCCCGACGCCCAGCCCGACGCCGTCGATGGTGTGCCCGGCCAGGTCGATGGTGATGCCGTGGGCGGCGACGACCAGTCCGTCACCGGGGCAGTTGAGCAGGTCGGCATCGAGGACGACGCTGGTGGTGACCGTCTGACCGCAGGTCAGCGGCACGGCGTGGGCCGTGGGCGCGGACATCAGCACGCCGAACAGCGCGGCGGCACCGACCGCCGCGAGCCAGCCTGAGGTGAGTATCCGGGGAAGGCGGATCATGCCGAGACTCCTTCTGTCATGTCATGTCGGGCCATGCCGTCATGTCGTGATCTGTCATGGCAGCGCGAATCAGCCCCAACGGGCCCAACCCCTGGGGCGGATGACGAGGCGGACTCTCCCGCCTTCCGGACAGCGTCAAGCGAAAGTATGGCGAGGGCTATGAAGCGGCAAAGAATGACCAGGGACGGGTGAAGGTTGGCCGAATCATCCCGTATTTATACGATCTTCACGGGCCTGGGTGCGCCCGGTACGGCGTAGTACCGCGGTACTACGGATCGGCGTGGTTCAGCCTCCCGGTACCACCGGGGTGGGGTGGTCCGGCGCCTAGCGTCGCTGGTGGGGGCGTCGGAGACGACGGACACCACAGGCCGACAGAGAGAAACACACATGATCGACGCACGGCAGTTGACCAAGAGGTACGGCGACAAGACAGCCGTGGACGGACTGGACTTCGTCGTGAAGCCGGGCTCGGTGACCGGCTTCCTCGGGCCCAATGGGGCGGGCAAGTCCACGACCATGCGGCTGATCGTCGGCCTGGACGCCCCGACGAGCGGCTCCGTCACCGTGAACGGCCGCCGGTACTCCCGCCACCAGGCCCCGCTCCAGGAGGTCGGTGCGCTGCTGGAGGCGAAGTCGATCCACCCCGGCCGCTCGGCGTACCAGCATCTGCGGGCCCTCGCGCTGACCCATGGCATTCCCGACCGCCGGATCGAGGAGGTCATCGACCTCGCCGGACTGAGCACCGTGGCGAAGAAGCGGGCCGGCGCCTTCTCCCTCGGGATGGGCCAGCGTCTGGGCATCGCGGCGGCGCTGCTGGGCGACCCGCAGACGGTGATGCTGGACGAGCCGGTCAACGGGCTGGACCCCGAGGGCGTGCTCTGGATCCGCAATCTGCTGAAGACCCTCGCCGCGGAGGGACGGACCGTGCTGGTGTCCTCCCATCTGATGAGCGAGATGGCACTGGTCGCCGATCACCTGATCATCGTGGGACGCGGGCGACTGCTGGCCGACACCACCGTGTCCGAGCTGATCCGCGACGCCGGCGGGAACACGGTGAAGGTGGCGACCCAGGACCCGGCGCGGCTGCGGGACGTACTGGCCGGGCCCGGCGTCGAGGTCACCGGCAAGATCGGCTCCGAGGAGCTACAGGTGACCGGGGTCACCGCCCGCGAGATCGGATTGAAGGCCGCCGAGCACGGGATCGCCCTGTTCGAGCTGAGCGCGCGGACCGTGTCACTGGAGTCCGCGTTCATGGAGCTGACCAGGGACGCCGTCGAGTACCACGGCTCCACGACCGCCGGGGCCGACACCCTCGGGAGGACCGCATGAGCACCCTCACCGCCACCACCGAGGACCCCAGGACCGCCGCCGCCCGCCCCCGTTACCGGGTGACCGGACGGCGCGTGCTGCACTCCGAGTGGGCCAAGCTGTGGTCCCTGCGCTCGACCTGGATCACCCTGGGCCTCGCCCTGCTGTTCCTGGTGGCCTTCGGCCTGATCTCCGCGAGCCGCTACCGGTCCGGGGACGGCCCCGGCGGGCAGGACCGGGAGTTCGCCGACGCGACGGCCGTCAGCCTCTCCCTCTTCGGTACGGGCTTCGCCCAGCTCGCCCTCGGCGTGCTCGGCGTGCTGGTCACGGCGGGCGAGTACTCGACCGGCATGATCCGCTCGACGCTCGCGGCGGTACCCCGCCGGCTGCCCGTGCTGTGGTCCAAGGCGGCGGTGTACGGGCTGGTCGCGCTGATCGTGGGGACGCTGGGCGGGTTCACCGCCTTCCTGATCGGCAACGCGATCCTCTCCGGCACCCCCGCGGCCATGAGCCTGTCGGACCCGGGTGTCGTGCGCAGCCTGCTGGGCGCGGGCCTCTACCTCGGACTGGTCGGGGTGCTCGGTACCGCCCTGGGCTCGCTGCTGCGGTCGGTGGCCGGCGGGATCTCCGTGCTCGTGGCCACCATGATGCTGATACCCGGACTGATCTCCCTGCTGCCCAGCTCCTGGCAGGACAACATCAGCCCCTACCTCCCGTCCAACGCGGGAGAGGCGATGTTCGCCCTGACGCATGACTCCACCATGCTGTCGCCCGCCTCCGGGATGCTGGTCCTCCTCGGCTGGACGGCTCTGACGCTGGCGGGCGCGGCCCTCCGGCTGACCCGCAGCGACGCCTGACCGGCCGCACCATGGCAGCGTGACCTCCGTGACCACCGACGACATCAGCGCCATGGGGCCGCTGGTCGCCCGTTTCTCCCAGGGCGGCCGGCGGCTGCGGCGGGCCGACCGGACGCATCCCTGGGTGCTGGACACCACGGTCGTGGTCCTCGTCTTCCTCGTCTTCTGCCTGCCCGACATCCTGCGCGGCGGTACCGCCGGCGACGCCGATGTCCCGAGCCGCTTCCGGCTCGCCTTCGCCCAGCTGCCCGTCGCGGCGATGCTGGCGCTCCAGGCCGGTCTCGTACTGCCCCTGCTGTGGCGGCGGCGCAGACCGCTCGCGGCGTTCGCCGCCATCACGGCGGTGTTCGTCCTCCAGTGGTCCCTGGGCGCCGTGCTGCGCGCGGACGCCGCTCTCTTCGTCGCCCTGTACAGCCTGGCCCTGCACGGCAGGCTGCGGCAGCTGCCCTGGGCCTGCGCGGCCACGGTGGGCGCCATGGTGCTGGTGGCGGTCCGCATCTCCGGGGCGGTGTCCGTCTGGGACGCGCTGTTCTTCCTGCTGAGCACGGCGACCGCGGCCCTCACGCTCGGCCTGATGATCCGGATCCGCCGCGCCCAGCTCGCCGGGCTGCGGGAACGGGCGGCCCGGCTGGAGGTCGAGCGCGACCAGCGCAGCAGACTGGCCACGGCCACCGAACGCACCCGTGTCGCCCGCGAGATGCATGACGTCGTCGGCCACAACCTGTCCGTCATCATCACCCTCGCCGACGCCGGCGCCTACGCCACGGACATCGACCCCGAACGGGGCAAGGAGACCCTGCGGCTCATCGGCGACACCGGCCGCCAGGCCCTGGGCGAGCTGCGCCGGGTGCTCGGCGTGCTGCGCGAGACCACGGACGGTCCGCCGGGCGGGCCCCCGCTCAGCCCGCAGCCCGGCATCGCCGACCTCGAAGCCCTGTGCGCCGGGGTGCGCACCGCCGGACTGGAGGTCGTCTACCGGACCTCCGGCGATGTGGAGGCCCTGGACAGCGGGGTACAGCTGACCGTGTACCGCGTCGTTCAGGAAGCTCTCACGAACACCCTGAAGCATGCTGCCACCGGCACCCGGGTGCAGCTGTCGGTCCAGGTCGAGGGCAGCAGGCTGACCGTCCGGGTCGAGGACAGCGGCCCGGCCACCCCGGCCGGACCGCCGAACGAGGAAGGACACGGCCTGGTGGGTATGCGTGAACGAGCGGCCCTGTACGGGGGCACCGTGAGTGCGGGGCCGACGGAACAGGGAGGATGGCGCGTCGAGGCCGTTCTCGACCTCACACCCCCGGGCGGTGACCGATGACCACCGTACTGATCGTGGACGACCAGCCGTTGCAGCGCTACGGCTTCCATCTGCTGCTGGACTCCGTCGCCGAGACCGATGTCGTCGGCGAGGCCGCCCATGGCGCCGAGGCCGTGCGCAAAACCGCCGAACTGCGCCCGGACGTCGTCCTGATGGACGTACGGATGCCCGGCATGGACGGCATCGAGGCGACCCGCCGGATCGTCGCGTCCGGTGGCCGCTCGCGCGTCCTCGTCCTGACCACCTTCGACCTGGACGAGTACGTCCACGCCGCCCTGCGCGCCGGGGCCAGCGGCTTCCTCCTCAAGGACGCCCGCCCCGACGAACTCCTCGCCGCCATCCGTGCCGTGGCCTCCGGCGACGCGGTCATCGCGCCCGCCCTCACCCGCCGCCTCCTGGACGAGTACACCCGTTACGTCCCCGCCCACCGCGCGGACCGGGCCGGGGACTCGGCCCTCGGCTCGCTCACCGAACGCGAGCGCGAGATCCTCGTGGCCGTCGGCAAGGGCTGGACCAACGGCGAGATCGCTACCCGTTTCGTGCTGTCCGAGTCCACCGTCAAGACCCATGTCGGCCGCGTCCTGGCCAAGATCGGGGCCCGCGACCGAGTCCAGGCCGTGATCTTCGCCTACGACCACGGCCTGGCCCGCCCGCACGCGAACTGACCCGGCGGACGGCGCACCCCGCTCCTACGAGGCACGCGGCGAAGGCGACGGAGGTCATCCGGCCGGTCGACGCGGCGTCCAGCCCGCGTTCCCTGATCGGACAGGTCGGCCCGGCCGACCGGGCCCCAGAAGAAGAGACCGAAGGTGATCAGGTTCGGTGAGGTCGTCGCCGCCCGGGGCGCGGGCGACGCCCAGCGGCCCCATCGACTGACCGAAAGGGGGCCCCGCAAACCCCGAACAGCGGGGGGGGCGGCCCGCGGGGCCCCGCGGCGCCACTC
>NZ_JBHYUG010000029.1:36901-90284 GCF_042749375.1 Streptomyces sp. NPDC059477
TCGCCCCGCCGCCCGGGCCCCAATACTATCCCCCGTTTGTGTCTTTGGTTGGTGTTGGCCGGCGCCGCGGGGGGGGGGGGCCCCCCCCCGCGGCACGATCGAGAGCGCGATCGGTCGCCAGGACTCCCGAGAACGCCGTCGGTCCCGGCCCGGGGCCCTAGGCGTCCAGATCGATCACCGCGTTCACCTCGACGAGGACCTCCGGCGCGTACAGGGCTTCGACGCCGATGTACGTGCTCGCGGGCGGCGGTGCGCCGTTGGCCCGGAGGGTGGGCACGATCACGGCGGACAGTTCCGGCGTATGACCCACGACGAAGATCGTCTCGCTGACGATCGCCTCCGGGCCGACCCCGAGTTCATCGAGGACGTGCTGGAGGTTCCTGCTGATCTGCTCGGTCTGCTCGCGGTGGGTCGCACCGACGATGTTCCCCTGGGCGTCCCAGGCGACCTGCCCGGACACGAAGGCCAGCGACCCGCTCACCACGATCTGGCTGATCCGGTCCGGGATCCGGTGCAGGGTGTCCGGGTCGAGACGACGGACGGTCATGTCGATTTCTCTCCTGTCGTTGCGTGCTTGCCGGGTCCGCTACCGGGTCCCCGGCCGCAACCGGGCGGCGGCGTCCAGGAGTTCGGGATGCGCCCGGCGCTCGTCGGCCTCGGTGGCCCAGGCCACATATCCATCGGGGCGGATCAGCGCCGCGGTGACGCCCGCCCACGCGCCGCGCTCCTGGCGGGCGAGGGTCCGTACGGCGATGTCGTGGTGGTGGAGCTGTGCGGCCGTCGTCCCGTCGGCGACCCCGGGAGCCGCGACGACCACCGGCCGCGCCTCGCGCAGCGCGTCGAACAGACCGGCCTCCGCCCCGGCGAGGGGAAGGTCCGGCGCCCGGGACCCCGCGAGCGGATGCCCCGGCAGGGCGTACCGCACGGCGAAACCGGACAGCCGCTCCGCGAGGGCCCTGGAGAACTCCGGGACGGTCGCGATCAGTTCCGCCAGCAGCGCGCGCAGCGCCAGACCGTCGGTCGTGTACGAGCGCAGCGCGGCCTGCGCGCGCGTGGCGAGGAGCAGATCCAGCCCGACCGGACGGCGCTCGGCGTCGTACCGGTCGAGATACGACTCGGGCGCGCGGCCCTCGATGACGTCCGCGAGCCGCCAGGCGAGGTTGGCCGCGTCCTGGATGCCCACGTTCATGCCGACGCCACCCGCCGGCAGATGGATGTGCGCCGCGTCGCCCGCCAGGAAGACGCGGCCCGCCCGGTAGGACGCCGCGATCTTCGCCGCGTCCCCGTAGCGCGAGAGCCAGACCGGATCGCGCATGCCGAAGTCGGTGCCCGCGACATCCACGACCGCGGCCCGGAACTGCTCGAACGTCAGCTCATTGTTCTCGGCGAGGAGCGGCGAGCCGCCGACGATCCGGTACAGCCCGTCCTTCGGCAGCGGGACCACCATCAAGCCCCCGTGCTCGTCGGCCTTGCTGTAGACCGGCACGCCGGGCGGTTCGTCGAGGACCACATCGCCGAGGAATCCCCAGTGCGAGGAACTCGTGCCCTCGAACGCGATCCCGGCCGCGTGCCGTACGAGACTGCGCGCCCCGTCGGCGCCGATCAGATAGCCGGACTCGATGACGTACGTCGAGCCGTCGCCGCGCACCCGCGTGCTCACCAGACTGCCGTTGTCCTCGACGCCGAGGACTTCGTGCCCGCGGCGAATGACGGCGCCCAGCTCGCGAGCCGTCCGTTCGAGCAGGATCTCGGTGTCCTCCTGCGGGTACAGCAGCGTGAAGGGGTAGGGCGTGTCGAGCGGGCGGAAGTCCATCCGCTGGTCGAGGTTGGCGAAGTGGCCGCTCGGGAGCTGGATCCCCGCCCCGATCGCTTCCCCGACTATCCCGCGCTGGCCGAGAACCTCCAGGGTGCGCGGATGGATCGTGAGTGCCTTCGAGTGCGGGGAAGGGCGGTCGAGCTTTTCCAGCACGACGACTTCGATGTTCCGCCGCGCCAGCTCACCCGCGGCCCAGAGCCCGACCGGACCCGCTCCGACAATCGTGACGTCAACCATGGGTGACCACCTCTCGCACCAGGATCAGGATTTGGTCACTGAACAAGTGGCGCCATTGGTATCAGCGGGTGCCGGTCACGTCAACAGTTCGCGGAGCGCCTTCGCCTCTTTATTGACACATCAACAATGTGATAGTTTCGGCATATGTCCGAACCGCGATGGCTCACCCCGCGCGAGGCCGAGATCTGGGCGATGTACCGCCGGCTGGGCCGCGGCCTTCAGCGGGCCCAGGACCAGCAGTTGCAGCGGGATTCCGGTATCTCGGCCGCCGACTACGCTCTGCTCGCCCCGTTGTCGGAGTCCGAGGACGGCGTCCTGCGGGCCCGTGAACTCGGCGCGTGGGTCGACTGGGAGCGCAGCCGGCTGTCCCATCAGATCAGCCGTATGGAGAAGCGCGGCCTGGTCGTACGGGAAGCGTGTGCGGACGACGCCCGTGGCTCGATGGTGCGCCTGACCGCGAAAGGCAGGGAGACCGTCGAGGGAGCCGCGCCCGGTCATGTGGACATCGTGCGGCAGCTGTTCTTCGGCCCGCTGGACGCGGACGAGACGAAGACGCTCGGGGACCTCCTGGGCCGCATCGTGGCCGCGGTGGAGGGGGACACCGAGGGCGGCGCCTGAGCGCGGCCCGCGGCTCGTGTCAGACCAGGAACTCGGCGAGCGGGAAGGAGCGATGGCGGCGCGGTGGCACCAGATAGTTCTGCCGGTGGGTCGTCTGCAGGACGGAGTTGATGCCGGCGTGGGGGCTGCGCGGCGCGACAGGGAGTGTCCGGTCGGCATAGTGGCCGTCCATCGAGAGCCGAACGAGATTGAAGAGTCCGATCGTCGGCTGGAACTGAATGAAGTGCAACCCGGCCGCCGGACGCTCGCTGTAGTGATCCGCCACCGGATCTGAGGTGTAGTGGAACGGATTGTCCAGCGTGTCGAAATCGCCGCGCACCGGGATGGTCGTCCCCGAGGGATACGCCTTCCCGTAATTGCTGGTCATCGCCGATGTCGTGCTGTCCACCTCCGACATGCTCCCCGTGTGCCCGTAGGAGCGGTACCGCTCGACCCCGCGCGCCACTTCGGCCTCACTTTGACCTGGCGGTTGGAGGGCGAGGGTACCCGGAGCGGGCGCGGGCGAGAGACCGGGCTGGAGCATCGCCGTGACACGATCCGCGTACTGAGGGAAATTCTGCTCGTACCAGGTCACCAGATCTTGGAACAGGTGCGAGAGATGCATGGTGGTGCCCTGTTTGAAGTAACCGTTGGGCCACTGATCGGTGTAGCCGGGCAGGGTCTCCAGATTGGCGATGATGCCGGGGCCCATGTTCGAGTCCAGGGTGGTGGCGAAGCCGAGGAAACCCTGAGCCTGTCGAGGGATCGACTGTGCGCCGGGGATATCGGCCGCCAGCGCCAGCTTGCTCGGCAGGCCCTGCTGCCCGTAGAAACCGCCCCCGGAGAAACCCTGGCGGATACTCGTCACCTTGAACAGGTCCCCCGCCTGGTTGCTTCCGGACCCGAAAAGGATGTTGGAGGCTGCCTTGATATTGGCGAGCGAATCACTGCGGAGCAGCACGGCCACGTCATTCTGTTCCAGCCGGACCGGCCCGAATCCGGGCGGGGGCTGGTCGCTGGGGAACGTCCTGGCCTCTTGCAGCGCGTACACGGTACTGCCCGCCGATTTGGAGGTCACCAAATCGACCGGCAGATACGCTGGGTAGGACGTTCCCGCCTTGAAGAAGCCCGATGTCCTGCCCAGGGTCGGAATGTAGTGCTGGAAGTAAGGCAGTCCCCAGGCCACCGTGGTGCCCACGCCTGCGGGAGTGGACGGGAATTGGCGTTCCACATCGAGGAGGGCGGCCTCAAGATGATGCTGTGCCTCCCGCAACGCCTTGGCGTTCGCCGACACGTTCAGCCGTGCGGTGATGACATGGTCGTGCAGGGCAGGCACCCGGACCGCGATCGTGCCCTTGCTGCTCTTCACCCCCGTGCCATCGACCATGACCACCTGCTCGTTCTGCAGGATGTACTGTTCCTGGCCGGGCTGGGTGTCGGCGACCGTGGGCCGGTCCGGTGGTTTCGCCATGGTGTCGATCAGCTGGTAGACGCCGGTGGACGCCAGAACGGCACCGAAGGTGCCCGCTGTCCCTTGAAGAAGGCGTCGTCGGTTCAGACCGCCGAGTGATCTTTCCGCACCCGTATTTTCGTCGCCATCTTTCACGAGAACGTATTCCTTTACTGTGAACAGATGTCCGCCGTCGCCCGACATCGAACGTTGCCGTCGCGTCTCCTTCGCTGTCGCGATACAACCACATGATTCTGGGGCATTGAAGCCAACACGCGGCCGGGGGCATTGAAGCCGGCATGGTCCGGTGGGAATGTCAGCCCGCTGAATCGCCCTTCCTGTTCACAGCAATTGGGCGTCTTCCCCGAATTCCCGGACCTGCCACCGGACAAGTCAAGTCCCGGACCTGCCACCGGACAAGTCCCGGACCTGCCACCGAACAAGTCCCGGAGAAACTACCGGACAAGTCCCGGAGAAGCCCTCAGGGACGGACACCCCCGCATCCCCCGAACACAGCCGCACCCCGCCCGACTTGCGATCTCGCAGGACGGACGGAGTGCGACGGCGTCCATGCGTCAGATATCCCGGAAGATCTCGATCTGCGCCCCGATCGAATTCAGCCGCTCCGCCAGATCCTCGTACCCCCGGTTGATGACGTACACATTGCGCAGTACCGATGTGCCGTCCGCGGCCATCATGGCGAGGAGGACGACGACGGCCGGGCGCAGGGCCGGGGGGCACATCATCTCGGCGGCGCGCCAGCGGGTGGGGCCCTCGACCAGGACGCGATGGGGGTCGAGGAGCTGGAGGCGGCCACCGAGGCGGTTGAGGTCGGTGAGGTAGATGGCGCGGTTGTCGTAGACCCAGTCGTGGATGAGGGTCTTGCCCTGGGCCACGGCCGCGATCGCGGCGAAGAAGGGGACGTTGTCGATGTTGAGGCCGGGGAACGGCATCGGGTGGATCTTGTCGATCGGGGCTTCGAGCTTGGAGGGGCGGACGGTCAGGTCCACCAGCCGGGTGCGGCCGTTGTCGGCGACGTACTCGGGGCTGCGGTCGTGGTCGAGGCCCATCTCCTCCAGGACCGCCAGCTCGATCTCCAGGAACTCGATGGGGACCCGGCGGACGGTGAGTTCGGACTCCGTGACGACCGCCGCGGCCACCAGGCTCATCGCCTCCACCGGGTCCTCCGACGGGGAGTAGTCCACGTCCACGTCGATGGTGGGCACTCCGTGGACGGTCAGTGTCGTCGTGCCGATGCCCTCCACCTGCACGCCCAGCGCCTCCAGGAAGAAGCACAGGTCCTGGACCATGTAGTTCGATGACGCGTTGCGGATCGTCGTCACGCCGTCGTGGCGGGCCGCCGCGAGGAGCGCGTTCTCGGTCACCGTGTCGCCGCGCTCGGTCAGCACGATCGGGCGGTCCGGGCGTACGGCGCGGTCCACCAGCGCGTGGTACTGGCCCTCCGTCGCCGCGATCTCCAGGCCGAACCGGCGCAGCGCGATCATGTGCGGCTCGATGGTCCGGGTGCCGAGGTCGCAGCCGCCCGCGTAGGGCAGCTTGAAGCGGTCCATGCGGTGCAGCAGCGGGCCGAAGAACATGATGATCGAGCGGGTCCGCACGGCCGCGTCCGCGTCGATCGCGTCCATGTCCAGGTCCGCCGGGGGCACGATCTCCAGGTCCACCCCGCCATTGATCCAACGGGTGCGCACGCCGATGGAGTTGAGCACCTCAAGGAGCCGGTAGACCTCCTCGATCCGAGCCACCCGGCGCAGTGTCGTACGGCCCTTGTTGAGCAGGGAGGCGCACAGCAGCGCCACGCACGCGTTCTTGCTGGTCTTCACGTCGATCGCGCCGGAGAGCCGACGGCCGCCGACGACCCTCAGATGCATCGGGCCGGCGTAGCCCAGTGAGACGATTTCGCTGTCCAGCGCCTCACCGATTCGGGCGATCATCTCAAGGCTGATGTTCTGGTTGCCGCGCTCGATGCGGTTGACGGCGCTCTGGCTGGTGCCGAGCGCTTCCGCGAGTTGTGCCTGTGTCCAGCCTCGGTGCTGCCGGGCGTCACGGATGAGCCTGCCGATGCGTTCGAGGTAGTCGTCTGCCATGAGGTTGAGGCTATCTCAGATATGAGATGGCGCCTGCTGGGGGGTGCATTCGGGTGAAGGGGTGTCAATCCCGGCTGGTGGGGCGAGATGTGGGAGAAGGGGCGCAAGCGGCCTGGAGGGGCGTGAGGGGTAAAGATACTTCTAAATCGGGCTATGTCGTATTGATCGTGCACGCTGCCGCTCAGGCCCGCAAACCGCGCATCACCAGATCCAGCAACCGCTCCGCCCTCGGCTCCCAGTCGCCCGCCGGGTCGATCTGCCACAGGCCCGCGATCGCCAGGAGGAAGTCGTCCGTCGTGACCCCCGGGCGTACGGTCCCGGCCCGCTCGTTCGCTTCGAGGAGGAGTTCGATCGCGCGGAGGAGGGGCGTGGAGCCCGGGGCTGTTCCGCCACCCGGGGTGCTCGTCGCCCAGCGGATCGCCTCGGCCGGGCCGATCTTCGTCGACGAGCGCCTCGCGGTTCGGGAAGTGGCGGTAGAGGGTGCCCTGCCCGACGCGCGCCTTCTTGGCGATCGCGCTCAGGGGGCGACGCACGCCCCGCACCCCCATGAGGGAGTTCGGCTACGACCGGGCCCACGACGTCCCCGGCGCCCTTTACCTCGGCGGCGGCACCCATCTCGTCGATGTCAGCGGGCTGCCGCTGGACCGCGTCGAGCGGTCCGCCGAGGGCTCCCTGTGGATCGGCGCCACCGTCACCAACAGCGACCTCGCCGCCCACCCGGACGTGCGCCGCGACTACCCCGCCCTCACCCAGGCCGTTCTGGCGGGCGCCTCCGGCCAACTGCGCAACATGGCGACCGTCGGCGGCAACCTCCTCCAGCGCACCCGCTGCCCCTACTTCACCGACCCCACCGCCCCCTGCAACAAACGCGGCCCGTCGGCATCAAGGGCATCGGCGAGATCGGCATCGTCGGCACGGCGGCGGCCATCGCCAACGCCGCCTGGCACGCGACCGGCGTTCGCCATCGCGATCTGCCCCTGCGCCCGGACCGCGTCCTGATGGCCGGACAGCCACCCGCCCCCGCCCCGGCACCCGGCTCCTGAACCCGGCAACTCTCCGGCCCCCACCCCGAGAACCCCACAACCGACAACAACGTTCTCCTCAGACCACACACAGCACACCCTCGGTGAGCGGGACACCGAGGCCCGACCCGCCTGCCCTGACGGGCAGGTGCACGGAGGCCAGCATGTTCGACATCGCCCGTGAACTGGATCACTGGGTGGCCGAGGGGCGCGAATTCGCCATCGCCACCGTCGTGTCCGTGGGCGGCAGCGCACCCCGCGGCCCCGGCGGCGCCCTCGCCGTCGACCGCGAGGGCACCGCGATCGGCTCGGTCTCCGGCGGCTGCGTCGAGGGCGCGGTCTACGAACTGTGCGAGCGCGCACTCAGCGAGGGCCGGACGCTACGGGAGACCTTCGGCTACAGCGACGACGACGCCTTCGCCGTCGGCCTCACCTGCGGCGGCACCGTCGAGGTCCTGGTCACCCCGGTCCGTACGACGTCCCCGGACCGCCGGGCGTTCGCCACCGCCCTCGCCGCCGCCGCGCGGGGCGAGGCCGCCGCCTTCGTCCGGGTGGCCCGCGGCCCGGCCGGACAGCTGGGCCGGGCCCTGACGGTCCGCCCGGACGGCACGTACGACGGCGGACTCGGCCTCTCCCGGCAACTCGACCGGATCGCGGCGGCCGAGGCCCGCGCCCTGCTGGAGGTCGGCCGCACCGGCAGCGTGGACATCTCGGAGCACGGCTCGCACTGCCCCGGCGGACTCACCCTGTTCGTCGAGTCGAGCGTGCCCCCGCCCCGGATGATCGTCTTCGGCGCGATCGACTTCGCCGCCGCCCTCGTCCGCGCGGGCAAGTTCCTCGGCTACCACGTCACGGTCTGCGACGCCCGCCCGGTCTTCGCCACCCGGACGCGCTTCCCGGACGCCGACGAGATCGTGATCGACTGGCCGCACCGCTATCTGCGCGGTACCCCCACCGACGCCCGCACGGTCCTGTGCGTCCTCACCCATGACGCCAAGTTCGATGTACCGCTGCTGGTGGAGGCGTTGCGGCTGCCCGCCGCCTACATCGGCGCGATGGGCTCCCGCCGCACCCACGCCGACCGTGACACCCGCCTGCGCGCGGCGGGCCTGACCGACGGCGAACTGACCCGCCTGCGTTCCCCCATCGGCCTCGACCTCGGCGCCCGCACCCCGGAGGAGACGGCCCTGTCCATCGCGGCGGAGATCATCGCCACCCGCCGCGGCGGCACGGGCGCCCCGCTGACCGGCACGGAAACCCCGATCCACCGCGACACGGACGACCCGAACGGCATAGCCGGCACGGGCCGGGCGAAGGCGGTGGCGGCCTGAGCGGAAGGCACCGCCGTTGACACCGGGCGCCCGGAAATCCGCTCGCGACCGGGGCCGCCCACCCCTACCCTGCGCGCCATGAAGGTACTTGTGGTCGGGGCGACGGGCATGATCGGCGGCGCGGTGGCGGACACCCTGGAGGCTTCTCACGAGGTGGTCCGCGCCGCGCGCCGGGGACCGGTCGCCGTGGATCTGGCCGACCCGCCGTCCTTGGACGCCCTGTTCGACCAGGTCACCGCCCTGGACGCGGTGGTGTGCTGCGCCGCGAGCGGCCCCCTGGTCGACCTGGCGACGGTCACCGACGACGCCTTCGAGGCCGGGGTGCGCGGCAAACTGCTCGGCCAGGTCGCCCTCGCCCGCCGCGCGCTACGGCACCTGCGCGACGGCGGCTCCATCACCCTGACCGGCGGCACCTTCACCGACCCCCTGGAGCACGGCTCCCTGGGCGCCCTCGTCAACACCGGCCTGGAGGGCTTCGTACGCAACGCCTCCGCCGAACTCCCCCGCGGACTGCGCATCAACCTGATCAGCCCCGGCTGGATCAGGGAGACGCTGGAGGCGATGGGGCTGGACGGGGGAGCGGGAACGCCGGTGACCGAGGTGGCCCGCGCGTACGCGGACGCCGTGGAGGGCACGGGCCAGGGGAGGATCTGGCGGGGGTGAGCCGCCGCCCTGGCACCGCCGAGCAGCCGACGAGCCCCGACGCCGGTCGGCGGGCCGTGCGTGTGGGCGGTGCGTGTGGGCCGTGCGCGGGGGCCGTGTGCGGGGGCCGTGTGCGTGGGCCGTGCCCCGGCCTCGGCGGCAATTGGCCCCGGCGACGGCAGTCGGCGAGCCCCTCCGGCCTACTCCTCCCCACCCACCTGCCGCTCCGGCGGCGGCAGTCGGTACGACGGTGGTGTCCGGGACATCCCGATCGGGTTGCTCGGTGTCGCGACCTGACCGATATGGGCGATGGGGTTGAGGCCAAACGATTCTGCGAGGGCGAACGCGCCCGCGATGTCATTGACCGGCCCGGCGGGGACCCCCGCCCGGTTCAGCAGGTCGGCCCAGTGCGCCGTGGTCCCGCCCGCCAGCCGCGCCGTGAGCGCGGCCCGCAGGGCGGGGCGGTGGGCGACCCGGTCCGTGTTCGTGACGAAACGGGGGTCCTGGGCGAGGGCCGGGTCCCCCAGCCGCGCGCACAGCGCCGCGAACTGCCGGTCGTTGCCCACGGCGAGGGCCAGCTGTCCGTCCTCCGTCGGCAGGGTCTCGTACGGGGCGATGGACGGATGCTCGTTGCCGAGCCGGGCGGCGACGACCCCGCCCGCCGTGAAGCCGGTGGCCTGGTTCGCCAGCGCGGCGAGGAGGCTGCTGAGCAGATTCACCTCGACCAGTTGTCCCACGCCCGTGCGCTCCCGGTGCCGTACCGCCGAGAGCAGCCCCACGCAGGTGAACAGCCCGGCGAGGACGTCGACCAGGGCCACGCCCACCTTCTGCGGCTCGCCCTCGGGGTCGCCGGTGATGCTCATCAGGCCCCCGACGGCCTGCACGATCAGGTCGTAGCCGGGCACCGCCGCCCCCGCGCCCGAGCCGAAGGCGCTGATGGAGCAGTAGACGATGTCCGGCCGCTCGGCCCGCAGCTCCTCGTAGCCGAGCCCGAAGCGGGCCATCACCCCCGGCCGGAAGTTCTCCACGACGATCCCGGACTCGACGGCCAGCTCCCGCGCGGCCTTCTGGCCCTCGGGCGTGGTCAGGTCGAGCGTGACGCTCGTCTTGTTCCGGTTCGCGGCGAGGAAGTACGTCGCCGTGCCCGCCGCGTCGTACGGCGGCCCCCAGGCGCGGGTGTCGTCACCGCCGCCGGGCCGCTCCACCTTCACGACCTCGGCGCCCAGATCCGCCAGGATCATCGTGGCGAACGGGCCCGCGAGGACGCGGGAGAAGTCGGCGATCCGGATCCCGGAGAGCGCCCCCGGCTCCGCCGCTGACGGATCCGCTGCTGAACTGGCCATCGACAGGTCACCTTCCGTAGTGGACACCGGGCCGCTCCCTGGCGGAGGCGCGGTGTGCCCCTGTCCGGTCATCCGTATCAGCTCGGGCGTCCCGTCCGCCAGCCCCTGCGGGACACCACAAACCAAGGTCCCCTCGGTTCTCGGACCGGCCGGCAGGGGGTGGGTCGGCCCGTCGGCCTACACATGGAAGGGCACGGTGGTGATGACGATCTTGGTGAGGGGGCGCAGGGCGCGTCGCAGCCGTGGGGCGGTGCGGCTGTGCAGGAGCTGGTGGCGCCGGTGCCGGGTGATGATCTCCGGGAGGATCACCGTGAGGGTGAGGTCGGGGTGTTGCCGGTGCAGGGTCTCGATGTAGTGGGCGAGGGGTGCCACGGTCGCCCGGTAGGGGGAGACGACGATCTCCAGGGGGAGGTGGTCGCCCCACAGGGCCCAGTAGGCGCGCAGACGGTCGGCCTCCTGGTCGGTGAGGCTGATGTGGAGGGCGAGCACGGGCCGGCGGAGCGAGGCGGCGTAGGCCAGGGCCCGCATACCGGCGAGGTCGAGGGTGGCGAGGGGGACGATGAGCAGGTGGTGGATCTCCTCGGGTAGTTCCTCGTACTCCCCGTTCACCTCGTACTCCCCGTTCACCTCGGTCTCCCCGTTCACGTCGCTCTCCCCCTCCTTCACCCCCTTCACGCCCTTCACCTCCGCCTCTCCCTCCGCCTGCGCCTCCACCTCTGCCTCCGCCTCCCTTGTGACCCCCATCTCCCCCGGGGCGGGCAGCTCCATGGTGTGCGGGCGTAGCCGGAGGCGGGCGCGGACGTCGGTGTAGTGGCGGTGGATGCGCAGGGTGACCAGGAGGAACAGCCCGACGGCGACGATCGCGACCCAGGCGCCGGAGGTGAACTTGCTGATGCCCGCGGTGATGAACACCACGGCCGACAGCAGGGCGCCCAGGGCGTTGAAGAGCAGACTCTTGCGCCAGTGCCGGTCGCGCAGGCGCCACCAGTGCACGACCATGCCCGCCTGGGAGAAGGTGAAGGCGAGAAAGACGCCGACCGCGTACAGCGGGATCAGGGCCGCGGTCTGTCCGTCGAACGCCACGTAGACCAGGGCGGCGGCCACGGAGAGCAGGATGATCCCGTTGCTGTAGGCCAGCCGGTCGCCCAGGCGCATGAATCCCCGGGGCGCGTAGTCGTCGCGCGCGAGGAGGGACAGGACGCGGGGGAAGTCGTTGTACGCCGTGTTCGCGGCGAGCAGCAGGACGGCCGCGGTGGCCGCCTGGACGAAGACGTAGAGCCACCCGGAGCCGAAGCTGAGATGGGCGAGCTGGGAGAGCACGGTCTCCCGGCTGCTGGGCACCACCCCGGTGAGATGGGTCAGGGCGACGATGCCGGCGAACATCGCGATGAGCAGTCCCACCATCCAGGTGAGCGTCGTACGGGCCTGGCGCCACTCGACGCGCCGGAAGACCGGTACCGCGTTGGAGATGGCCTCGATACCGGTCATCGCCGTGGCGCCGGAGGAGAAGGCCCGCATGATCAGGTAGAGCCCGGCGCTCTCGGTGACGGTGATCACCGGGGTGGGGCGCGGCTCGAAGCCCCGCTCGGCGGACTGGACGAGTCCCCAGGTGATGAGGGCGAACATGGCGACGATGAAGGCGTAGGTGGGAGCGGCGAAAAGGGCCCCCGCCTGCCGGACGCCGCGCAGGTTCCCGGCGAGCAGGAGGACGATCACCGCGACGCCGATGGGCACGGCCTCGGGGGCCAGCGAGGGGATCGCCGAGGTGACGGCGGCCACGCCCGAGGCGATCGACACCGCGACGGTCAGGACGTAGTCGGTCATCAGCCCCGCCGCGGCGATCAGGCCGGGCACCGGGCCGAGGTTGTCACTGGCCACGATGTAGGAGCCGCCACCGTGCGGATAGGCGCGGATGGTCTGGCGGTACGACACGCCGACCGCCAGGATGAGGAAGACGATCGCGGCGGAGATGGGGAACGAGTACGCGAGCCCGGCCGTCCCGGCGAGGACGAGGATCGCCAGCATGGCCTCGGGACCGTAGGCGACCGAGGACAGCGCGTCGGCGGACAGCACGGGCAGGGCCACGAGCTTGCGCATCCGCTCGGACACCAGGGCGGAGCTGCGCAGCGGCGCCCCCAGGACGAGTTTCCGCGCCCACGCCGCGGCCCGACCGGAGAAGTGGTCCTCCGTGTCGACCTGCTCGCCCGGCGAGGTCGCGCCCAGGGGCGAGAGGGGGACGAAGCGTCCGAACCGGGCCGGCCGGAGCTGTTCCGCCGGAGGGAACGTGCCCAGGTCGGGGTCGACGGGCAGCGCCCGGCGCCATGCCTCGGGGGGCGCCGATTCCCGGCCCCAGGCCCGGCCCAGGTGGCGCAGGACGTGCAGTTGTTCGTTGTCCAGCTCGGCCAGTTGCGCGGCGGGTCCCGGCGGCCCCGCCAGTTTCGCGTCCCGATTGCTCTCCGTATCCGTCACGCCGCGCAGTGTGCTCGACGGGAAGCGCCGAGCGGCGATGACATGCCGGTACCGAACGCGCGCCCGAGCGGGCCGGGTCCCGCCACGGGTGTCCTGTCTCAACGAAGTTTGCCGACGCCGAGTCGCTGACGTGGGCGGACTCTCTTCGCTGAGACAGGATGTGAGCCCGGTAGACAGTGAGACGGGCCGCGGCAGATTGGTCGGCCGTGTTTCGTCTCAGCGAAATTAGTCGTCGCACCTAGGTCGACCTGCGTCAAGCACAGCATTTGCGCCCTTCGTGTGTTGTCCGGCTGAAGGGGCGCCCCAAGCGCTGTCCGCGTGTGCTTCGGGACGGGTCATGGCTGGTTGCTCTCCCGGCGGGGAAGCTTGTCGCCGATCGCCTCCACCAGAACCTTGACTTCCTCGGGGAACTTGTGGGCCCAGGTAGTCAGGAACGCGCTCTTTACGATGTGGCCGGAGGTGAAGTCCAGGTCGCCGCCGATCTGCTCCCAGACTATGTGCCTGTCCCAGTTGGTCAGTGCGCGCTCCTTCACGACCTTTTTCACTCGCTCCTGGTCGTGTAGGCCGAGGTGGAGGGCCACCGCAAGCCGACCTGCTTCTTCGTCCAGACAACCCAGCACCCGATTCAGCACGTGGGCCTCGGGCGAGCTGGCCCCGGGCAGGGCGAATATGCCCTCGTCGGGATTGGCGCGCTCGATCTGGTCACCGTCGAGAATGCAAATCGACGGATAAGTGCGGGTTGGGTCGATGTTGTGGTGAGCGTTGACCTTGATGGCCGGGTCGGCGCCGCCCATCGCATGAACCTTGACCTCATCCAACTCGACGCCGCCGTGGCTGCGAAGGGCGGTGGTGACCATGAGTTCGGCGAACTCGTCCTCGACGAAGATCGCAAGCTTGGCCTCAATCTGACCAGTAATGGTCCGCAGGGCTTTGACGTCGAGCTTTCCCTGGATCACGTTGCCAAGGTATGCCGCCCAGATGGCCTTGGAGGGCAGTGGGGCGAGCGCGTCATTTGAGTGCGTGGTGAAAATGACCTGGCAAGACTTGCGGTGGGCAACGCCGATCAAGTACTCGACCATGCGCTGAGTAGCCACCGGGTGCAGGCCGTTTTCGATCTCCTCGATAAAAATCATGGCCCCGGGGGAGGCAGCTTCGACACCGGCGACGATACGGATGACGCTCGCTTCGCCGGCTCCGAAGTGGAACTCGGAGTACCCATCACCCTGAGGGGTGAGCCCGGAGAAGAGCTTGACCTTGCCAGCAGCGTCCACGTAGAGCTGCTGGAACCCATTTATGGGCTTGGCCAGGATTTTCGTGGCATGCTCTGCGACCTCGGGGGCAAGGGTCACCTCGCGCACTGCTGCGAAGGACCCGCCGATGGCGACCTTGAAGTTAGACCGTTCTGTGGCGGGCACGGTCCGCTCGACTCCGAACACCAGCACTTCCCGCTCCGGGGCGGTTCGGTTCCACTTGAGCTGTTTGAAGCTCGCGGTGCGTGAGACCGACAGGCGAGGGTTGAGCCCCTTGTCGATAATTTCGTACTCGATTGACCAGTTCTGCATGCTTGCATCGTATTTACCGCTTTTGGCGAAGAATCGCCCCGGAGCAACACTCTTGTAGGCCAGTGCCGCCGCCCCCAGGACGGTAGTCTTGCCCCCGCCGTTCGGCCCGACCAGTGCGGTAACCGGGAACTCGAAAGTGACTTCACGGTCGGTGAAGCCTCGGAGCTTCCGCAAGGTCAGCCGCTTTAGGTACTTGCCGTAGTTCTCCTTGGAGACCTTGGTCTCCAAGTCGGTGATTACGCTCTGCCGGACTTCGCTCCTGTAGTCAGCCACCACTGCCCCGTCTGAGACTCGAAGAGTTATCGGGTTATCTTTGCAGATTCGACGAACTGGGAGGTGGTGTTCCTGCGTGGGGGTAGCCGCCAGAGCGTGTGATCTAGATTGACTGTTATGCGCATAAATGCGGCAATTCATCCATGCTGGTCAGGATTGCCACTGTGTCGCGTAGCGCTGAGGGAATCGATAGCGGACGTAGTGGCGGAGCAGGGTGTAGGACACGGAGACGTCGTGGTCGTCCATGAGGTTCAGCCAGATCTGTTTCGGTCCGAGGCCCTGATCCAGCATGGCCTGGATGGGCTCCATGAGGTCGTTGTCGAGATGCGAGTGGCTCCGTTCAACTCCTCGGGGAGGCGGCTGCATCGTGTCCAGGGCGAGGCGGACGAGACGGCGGGGGACGTGGTGTCGCAGGGCCAGGTCTTGAATGCTGTGGCCTCTGCGGGCGTCGATGTAGATGAGCAAGGCGAGGTGGGGCTGGCCAGGGAACAGTTCGGTTCGGGCAGTGCGCGGGTTGGGTTTCATGCGGCCACGAGGGGAGCTAGCGTCAGCGAGTGCCCGGTCCAGGGACTGCTCGGAGCGACCGGAAACCGCAGCCAGGCGGCCCAGCTGGGGCTTGCCGAACCAGAAGGGCGGTCCGTTGAGGAAGCAGTGGAGATAACTCGGCTTGAGATGGTTCGCGTGTGCGAGGCGGCGGACGTAGGAGTCAGTGATCTCGCCGACGCAGGGGCGTAGCCGGACGGGCAGCGGAGCCAGTGGGCGAGGCAGCTCTGGCAGCGGGCGGGACACTTCAGCGGCCCGTCTTCGCGGCTTCTGCGGTATGGTCCAGGGGGATTGCGTCGAGACCTGCCTTGGTCACACGTTCTGTGCCGCTGAGGATCGCGTCGATCGCGGCGCCTCGGACCGCATGGGAGAGCGCGCCGATCATGCCGTCGGCCCGCTTGTGGAGGTAGCGGTCCAGTTTGACCAGGCTGCCCGGCGGGTGATCGTGGAGCAGCAAGGTCTTGTCCATCGTTGCGACCAGTCCCTTCCACTCGTCGCCGTAGGGGAACGGGCGGGTGGGGACGAGGGTGAAGCGGCCTGCGATCTGGGAGCCCCGGGTGCCGGCCAGGAGCTCGCTGGTCTCAAGGTTGATCCCTGCGTAGACGAACGTCGCGGGGATGCGCTCGGAGAAATACTTCAGGGTGTCGGAGACCTCGGCCCCGGCCCGTGTGACCTGCGAGACGTTGTGGATTTCGTCGACGAGGACCAGACCGGTGCGGGTGTCCGTGCAGACGCCGACCACCGCTTCGATGATGTCGGTCATGTTTGACCTGGCCCGGATCGGCAGCCCCAGGAAGCGCGCGAACTCGGCCGCGACCATGCGGGCGGACGCCGCGGGCGGGACGGTGATGTAGAGCACCGGGATGCGGTCGGTGACGTTCGGGTGGCGGGCCCGGTCGAGGAGTTCGTGGGCGAGCCCGAGCTGGGTGATCGCGCTGGTCTTGCCCGTTCCGGGGAGCCCGGAGACCATCAGGCCGCGGTGGGCGCTGATCGCGTGCCGGTTGAGTAGGACCAGCCGTCGGCCGCAGACCACGGTCTTCTCGACGAACGAGGTGGCGACCACCAGCATCCGTGCGTGGTGGTCGAGCCGGTCGTCGTCATAGAGCACCCGCTCGGTCGGGGACAGCTTGGCCAGCTCGGCGGGAGTCAGCAGGACCGGAGGGCTGGGTGGGTCGGCGGCGAACTTCCGCCATCCGTCCAGGGTGGTCAACTGCCGGTTGGCCTCGGCATCCGCTCCCTGGAGTGTGGTGTGCCGGGTTGCTGGTTCGGAGATGGTCACGGACGCCTCCAGGGGTTCGCGAGCGGGTCGAACAGACCCAGCGGGATGACTTCGGCCAGCTCGGTGTCAGCCTGGTCTTCCTGAACGGTCTCGTCGGCGGGCGGATCGGGGGTCGGCCGGTCAGGGGCGGTGGCCCGGGTTCGTGCAGCGACGCGCCGGGACCGTTTGGCCGCAGGCCCCTGCTTGGGGGTGGGACCCTCGTGGGCCCTCCGCAGCAGCGCGGCGGCGGCGTCTGCGATCTGTTCCTCCGTGCCGCCGGGGACCTGCTCGCGGGCGTGGTCCCAGGCCAGTTCCCCGAATGGGATGCCGACGCGGTGCAGGTGTTTCCAGAACACGGTGATCCACCGATTGCGCTGGCGGTCGCGTACCCAGATCCGGGAGATGTCGTAGGGGTCGTGGTGGATCTCCCACAAGCCTTTCTTCTCCATCACCCCGGAGTGCTGGCGGCGCAACGGGCCCAGTTCGCCGTCGTCGTAGGTGCGGTGCTTGATCCGGATGCCGTAGCTGTTGATCGCCTGCCAGCGTTCGGGCAGCAACTCGACGTAGTCCTCGCCGTTCAGCGGAACCGGGACGTAGCCGCAGGAGTGAAGCAGCGTCGCGTACTTCTCGTTCGGCGAGAACGCCCGCCCCGGCGCCTGCGGATCACGCAGCCCGTCATGCGGCCTGGTCTGCCAGAGAGCGATGACCCACTCATCGAGCAGACTCTGGAGTTCAGGAAGAGACCACAGCGGCCCGTCCTCCAGCTTCCGGCCGCGGCGGTCCGTGGTCGAACCGGTGTAGCCCGCGACGAACTGGGCGAACAGCGTGGCCACCGAGCCCAGAGTCTTTTCGATCGTGCCCTTGTCGGTCGGCGTCGCCTTGTGGGCTGGTTGCAGGTTGATGCCCAGATACCGGCAGGAGGCCCGGAAGTTCTGCGAGACGAACACCTTGCCGTGGTCGCAGACGATCGTCTCCGGCACGATCACCGGCCGTGCCGCCGCGTGCTCCAGGCGCTCGTCCAACGTCAGCAACCGCCGGTGCGGCAGCACCGAACGGGACATCCGCAGGGCCTGTGACCAGCCGGGCCGCATCGCCTCCGGGGTGACGCTGCGGGCCAGCAGTGCGGAAGCATCCGCAGCCTTCGTGGTCGGCCGCAGCACCGCCGCAGTGATCGACCTCGTCGCGATGTCGACCATCGCCGTCAGCTCGACCTTCTCCGCGATTCCGTCGTCCAGCCGCACCAGCACATCCAGCGGGGTCGAGTCGATCTGCATCAGCTCGCCCGGCGCACTGGCCGGAACCTCTCCGAACGGGCCGGACGGCCGTGCCTTGACCGACCGGCGTGTGCGTGCGGAACCCGTCGCGTGCGTGCCCGTCGCCAGCTTGTTGTAGAGCCGGTAGAGAGTGGCCCGGGAAGGACCTCAACACCTGCGGCGTCCTCACGGCCGACCAGGATCTCCTTGGTCCGCCAGACGAGGAATCCGATCGTCTTCGACGAGTCCTCGGCCGTCTCGTCGATCGCCTGCCTCATTGCCTCCACCACCGCCGCATCGACCTTGCCGAAGGCCGGCATTTGCTTGGCCGACCGGCCGTCTGCCAGTCCGACCAGGCCGTCACGCTGGTAGCGCTGGCGCCGCTGCTTGATCCCGCTGGCCGTCACCTTGTGCCCGGCCGCCGTCAATTCGGCCGCCTTGGCCCGCTCGCGCTCAGCCAACGAGTGCTGTCCGGGGTCGAACTCCGGCCGAGGCACTGCCTCATCCGACGCCCCCGTCGGCAGCCCGTGCAGCAGCTCCAGGATGTGACTCTCCCACCAAAGTGCCTGTTCAGCCGCTGTCTCGGGAAACTCCGCGAGCCTGGCTGTGGGCGGGACCTTCCGCCCCTGCCTGTTCAATGGGCACCCCTTTCGACCTGGCCCACGCCCGTGCGCGGACCCAGCAACTGGACCGCCAAGTCCTCGGCAGCCAGTTCCTGACGCCAGAGCAGATGGAACAGCGCGGGCAGCGTCGTGAGCCGGTCACCCGCCGCGTCGGCCCCGGGCAGCAGCGGCCCCGGCGCCGCGAAGACCTCCCGCAGGCGGTCCGCAGCCGTGGGATGCAGGCACCGCGGGTGCCGGTAGCGGGACAGCCACCGGACATTCGCCAGCAACACCGGTTCCGGCATCCCGACCCGCTCGAAGTGCCAACCCGCCCGAGCGCAGGCGATGCGCATCACCTCGAACGCTTCCGCGTCCTTCGGCTCGATCCGCTCGTCGGCGCGGACATTGACGACCACGGCCGAGCCGTCCACGCGGCGCACGAAGTAGTCCGGAGCGTGCCGACGCTCCCGTTTCCCGTCGTGCCAGTGCAGCCAGAAGGGCTGCGAGGCGATCCCCGCCACCTGCGGATCGAAGTCCATGAGCACAAGCCGGTCCCGCTCCAGCCAGGACTCGAAGCCCACGTGCTGCACGGTCGTCGCCGCCCAGTACCAGCCAGCGAAGTGACGCTCACCACGAGACCACCGGAACGGCCGTACGGGAGCCGCGTCCTCGAACCGAGCCGTCACACAGTCCAGCAGGGGACGGCGCTGCCGCTGATGTACGGCGTCCACGTACGACAGCTCGACGTACGGCCCTGCGAGATCCACCCCAGCCGGTACGGCCACCAGTACCCCCAGCGTGTTTAGCCTGTACGGCTAGGTTCACTGAGACGGAAGGCCGAACGACTGGGTTCGCTGAGTAAACGCTTCGATTGGATGAGAGCGGACAACGGGCCCAGGGCATGACCAGCGCGCCCCCATGTACTAGAGTTATCTCGACATCGAGATATCTGCCGAGGCGTGCCGCAGCCACCCACCCCGGCGAGGTGCCGGTAAGGGTTACCTAACTTAGCCGTACCTTAGCGGATCGGCCAAGGGGGCGTGGCGGCAGGATGCGGTGGTACGCGCACATGAATGAAGGAGACTGTCGTGTCGGCGAACAGCTTCGACGCCCGCAGCACGCTGCGCGTGGGCGACGAGTCGTACGAGATCTTCCGGCTGGACAAGGTCGAGGGCTCCGCGCGCCTTCCCTACAGCCTGAAGGTGCTGCTGGAGAACCTGCTCCGCACCGAGGACGGCGCGAACATCACCGCCGACCACATCCGCGCCCTCGGCGGCTGGGACTCGCAGGCCCAGCCCAGCCAGGAGATCCAGTTCACGCCCGCCCGCGTGATCATGCAGGACTTCACGGGTGTGCCGTGCGTCGTGGACCTCGCGACCATGCGTGAGGCCGTCAAGGAGCTGGGCGGTGACCCGGCGAAGATCAACCCGCTGGCCCCCGCCGAGCTGGTCATCGACCACTCGGTCATCGCCGACAAGTTCGGCACCAACGACGCCTTCAAGATCAACGTCGATCTGGAGTACGGGCGTAACAAGGAGCGCTACCAGTTCCTGCGCTGGGGCCAGACCGCGTTCGACGAGTTCAAGGTCGTCCCGCCCGGCACCGGCATCGTCCACCAGGTGAACATCGAGCACCTCGCCCGGGTCGTCATGATCCGCGACGGCAAGGCGTACCCGGACACCCTGGTCGGCACCGACTCGCACACCACCATGGTCAACGGCCTCGGGGTGCTCGGCTGGGGCGTCGGCGGCATCGAGGCCGAGGCCGCGATGCTGGGCCAGCCGGTCTCCATGCTCATCCCGCGCGTCGTCGGCTTCAAGCTGACCGGTGAGCTGACCCCCGGCACCACCGCCACCGACCTCGTGCTCACCATCACCGAGATGCTCCGCAAGCACGGCGTGGTCGGCAAGTTCGTGGAGTTCTACGGCGAGGGCGTGGCCGCCACCAGCCTCGCCAACCGCGCCACCATCGGCAACATGTCCCCGGAGTTCGGCTCCACCGCCGCGATCTTCCCGATCGACGACGAGACGCTGAACTACCTGCGGCTGACCGGCCGCAGCGACCAGCAGGTCGCGCTGGTCGAGGCGTACGCCAAGGAGCAGGGCCTGTGGCTGGACCCGGCCGCCGAGCCGGACTTCTCCGAGAAGCTGGAGCTGGACCTCTCCACGGTCGTCCCGTCGATCGCCGGTCCCAAGCGCCCGCAGGACCGGATCGTCCTCGCGAACGCCGCCGAGCAGTTCAAGAAGGACGTCCTCAACTACGTCTCCACCGCCGACGAGGCCGGTGAGGAGTCCTTCCCGGCCTCCGACTCCCCGGCCAGCGCCAACGGCGTCCCGAGCAACCCGGTCACCGTCACCGCCCCCGACGGCACGTCGTACGAGATCGACCACGGTGCCGTGACCGTCGCCGCGATCACCTCGTGCACCAACACCTCCAACCCGTACGTCATGGTCGCCGCCGCGCTCGTCGCGAAGAAGGCCGTGGAGAAGGGGCTGACCCGCAAGCCGTGGGTCAAGACCACCCTCGCGCCGGGCTCCAAGGTCGTCACCGACTACTTCGACAAGGCGGGCCTGACCCCCTACCTGGACAAGGTCGGCTTCAACCTCGTCGGCTACGGCTGCACCACCTGCATCGGCAACTCCGGCCCGCTGCCGGAGGAGGTCTCCAAGGCGGTCAACGACCACGACCTCGCCGTGACCTCGGTGCTCTCCGGCAACCGTAACTTCGAGGGCCGGATCAACCCCGACGTCAAGATGAACTACCTCGCCTCCCCGCCGCTGGTCGTCGCGTACGCCCTCGCCGGTTCGATGAAGGTGGACATCACCCGCGACGCCCTCGGCACCGACCAGGACGGCAAGCCCGTCCACCTCGCCGACATCTGGCCCACCGAGGCCGAGGTCAACGACGTCGTCGCCAACGCCATCGGCGAGGACATGTTCAACAAGTCGTACGCCGACGTCTTCGCCGGTGACGCCCAGTGGCAGGCGCTGCCCATCCCCACCGGCAACACCTTCGAGTGGGACGCCCAGTCCACCTACGTCCGCAAGCCCCCGTACTTCGAGGGCATGCGGATGGACCCGACCCCGGTCACCGACATCTCCGGCGCCCGCGTCCTCGCCAAGCTCGGCGACTCGGTCACCACGGACCACATCTCCCCGGCCGGTGCCATCAAGGCCGACACCCCGGCCGGCCAGTACCTCACCGGGCACGGCGTGGAGCGCCGCGACTTCAACAGCTACGGCTCGCGCCGCGGCAACCACGAGGTCATGATCCGCGGCACGTTCGCCAACATCCGCCTGCGCAACCAGATCGCGCCGGGCACCGAGGGCGGCTACACCCGCGACTTCACCCAGCCCGACGCGCCCGTCTCCTTCATCTACGACGCGTCCCGCAACTACATCGAGCAGGGCATCCCGCTCGCGATCCTGGCGGGCAAGGAGTACGGCTCCGGCTCGTCCCGCGACTGGGCCGCCAAGGGCACCGCCCTGCTCGGCGTGAAGGCCGTCATCGCCGAGTCCTACGAGCGCATCCACCGCTCCAACCTGATCGGCATGGGCGTCCTCCCGCTGCAGTTCCCCGAGGGCCAGAGCGCCGAGACCCTCGGCCTGACCGGCGAGGAGGCGTTCTCCTTCACCGGCGTCACCGAGCTGAACGACGGCACCACCCCGCGCACGGTCAAGGTCACCACCGACACGGGCGTGGAGTTCGACGCGGTCGTCCGCATCGACACCCCGGGCGAGGCGGACTACTACCGCAACGGCGGGATCATGCAGTACGTGCTGCGGAACCTGATCCGCGGCTGACACCAGGCACGTCCAGGGCCGCACTCCCGAGTGATCGGGGGTGCGGCCCTCGTGCGTCGCGGGCCCGTCAGCTGTCGAAGGAGAGCGTCCACTGCGCCGAGTTCACGTCGTTGCCCGGCTCCCACACCGCCACTTGGCGGCGGTTGTCGTCGACGAACATGGTGGCGTAGAAGTAGCCCTGGTAGTGCTTGTTCCACAGCGAGACGGTGTCGTTGTTGGAGAACACCTTGTAGCCCTTGATCCAGATGTCCTCCGCCGTCTTGACGCTGCACCCCGAGAGCACCTCAAGGTTGCTGTTGATGGAGAGCTTCTCGCCGGAGGGGCCGCGCAGTTCGCGGATGCGCACGTAGTAGTCGCTGACCGCGTTGACCTGGCCGTAGGCGTTCAGTGTGCTGTTGGCGTTCAGGTCGCCGTTGGCGTGCAGGGTGCCGCTGACCGTGAGGTCGCTCCGGGCGTACACACTGCTCGCGGCGTTGAGGTCGCCGTTCACCGAGAGACTGCGCTGCGCGTAGGTGCTGCCGTTGACCGTCAGATCCCAGCCCACGCTGGCCGCGTTCTGCACGGTGAGGGAGGACCTCACGGTCAGATCGGCTCCCACCGTGGTGCTCCCGCGCACGTCCAGCGTGGACTCGGCCTCGACGTTCCCCCGCACGGTCAGCGCGCTCAGGGTCGGGTCCGTCACGGTGAGGGAGAGGGTGGAGTACTGGTAGACCGGCTCGAAGTCGTTGCCGCCCTCTCCGCTCCCCGAGGCGAAGGATGCCTCCAGCGTGTAGGTGGTGTCCGCGGTGAGTGACCCGGCGTCGACGGAGTAGAAGGTGTCGGGTCCCTCGTAGACGATGGTGCCGTCACCGTCGTACAGCCGGAAGTTGGAGCCGTTGCTCTCCCAGGAGAGGTAGGGGCTGCTGTCGCTGGAGAACCTCGTCTTCGGGGCGGTGGCGCTGTCGTCGTCGCGGGCCAGGAAGGCGTGCAGGTAGAGGACGGGCGCCGTGACGGGCAGCGGGACGACCTGCCGCCTGGCCGTGTAGTCCTCGGGGTCGGACGATGTGTCGGAGTGCTCCGTGATGTGGTAGTCGAGCGTGCCGGTGATGGTGCTCAGCGGGCCGCTGACGCCGAAGTGCACGGTGCCGCTGATCGGGTCGGTGTCGTCGCCCGAGTAGCGGAAGATGGCCCGGTAGTACTCGTCGTCGTCGTTCTTCAGGCCGAGGTGCTTCCCGGACACCTGGGCCAGGGATGCCAGGGCCCATTCGTCGTCGTCCGTGGAGAAGTCCGGCGTGTCGGTGAAGTAGGCACCGCCTGCCGGGCTGTTCTTCGGCACGGCGATCTGTATCCAGTCGCAGTACACATCGTCCTGGCCGGTGGTGACGGTGACGTTGATACGCCCTTGGCTGGCGGTTTCCGGAGTGCTGGCCTGGAGCGGTGACGGGCTGGTCGCGAAGCGGTAGGTGAGCAACGGGGACTGAGCGGACATGGCGGGGCCTCCTGCTGGTTCGGTTGCTGGTTCGGTGACTTCTGCTGCCAGGGGGTTGGTGCGGCTACTGCCGCTACTGCGGCTCGATCACTGCTGTTCGGTTACTGCTCTCCGGGCTGCGGCTCGGGCTCGGGGAGGAGACGGAGCAGACCGTCTTCGAGCGTGGGCGGACGGTCCGGGAACCGCGCGTCCGGCAGCACCGGGGACACGTCGTACGGCGTCCAGGCGCCGCCCGGCGGCGGGGCCGGGCGCAGCCAGGACCAGGTGCCGTGCCGGGTGCTGGGCCGGGGGAACGCGAGGGCCTGGTCCGGGCCGCCGTCGCCGCCGAGGACGGGGCCGAAGCGGAACAGGGCCTGGAGGCGGCGCAGCGCGGTGTCGACGTGCTGCGGCTGGACGGTGACGGCGGTCGTGGGGGTGATGCCGCTGATGGCGTGGACGCTCGCACGCGGGTCGACGAGCAGCAGCAGCCGGGTGGGCGCGGGGTCGCCGAACGTCAGACTCAGGTAGTTGGCGGGCTGCGGCGGGTTCGGGGCGGCGGCGCCGGGCGGGCCGATCCGGACGATGAGGTCCTGGCCGTCGTCGGGGGCCGTGACACTGTCGAAGCGCTCGTAGTCGTACCCGCCGCCCGGGGCGGTCCGGTAGAAGCCGATGAGGCCGTCGTCGCGGGCGGGCTGGTCGCCGAGCCGGATGTCGAACGCGTCGGCGGTGAAGGTGGCCGGCGGCGGGCGCAGGGTGGCCGCCCAGCCGGTGTCGGTCAGCGGCGGCCCGTCCAGGGTCAGCCGCAGGCCCGCCTGGACCAGGGCCAACGGCCGCCCGATGAGGGCGGACAGGGTCTGGTCGGTGCGGCGGCCGAGCGGGTCCGTCGTCCACAGCGTCGAGTCGATGACGTCCAGGAACGCGCTGAGGCCCGCCTCGCCGGCCAGGCCCCGCGAGCGCAGCAGACCGGCGATGGTCGGGGCGAGCGCCTCGACCTCGGCGAGGGTGGTGAGCGAGCCGTCGGGTGGCGGCTCCCACTGGCCGGTGCGCGTGCCGTCCGGGCCGGTGAGCAGCCGGTGGGTGCCCAGGAACCGGCCCGCCGGGTCGTACAGCAGCAGACTGCGGTCGAGGTGGTTGGGCAGCAGCCAGCCGGTGACGGGGCTCGGGTCGGCGGCCGTCTCCACCACGCGGGTGCCGGTGGCGGCGTCGAGGAGGTCGAAGTCGAGCCGGGCGGGCTTGAGAGGGCGCGGGGGCAGTTGCGCGACGGCGGCCACGGTCGGGGTGAGCGAGGACTGGGTGGTCAGGGCGGAGTCGATGACCAGCGGGAAGCTGCGGTAGTCGTGCAGACCGCCCTGCTGGAGGTCGGGGCTGACGACATCGAGGACCCGGCCGAACTTGTCGTAGAGGAAGAGTTCTTCGAGGTGGATCTGGCCCTGCCGCATCTCGTGGAACGTCCCGCTCTCGCCTCCGGGGAGGTACGGGACGCTGGTGACCCGGCCCCGGTAGCGGGCGGGCAGACCATCCTCGGTGGCGGCGTCGGGGTAGCCGACCAGGCCCGCGACCTGCGGAAAGTGCCGGTCCTGGGCGGTGGGGCGGCGGAAGGCCCGGGTGTCACGGGCGGCGACGCGGTCGTTGAAGCCGGTGAGTTCCTGGGCGAGGATGCCCCAGTCGCCGATCGCCCCGAGCCAGGAGTCGAGCTGGTCGCGCTGGGCGGTGGAGCCGTGCCGGGAGACGAACTCCTTCAGCCGGGCGGCGAACAGGGAGCGCGGGTGCGGGCTGAGCGGGGAGACACCCTTGACGGAGACCGGTTTCGGGGCGGGTGCCGAGCCGGGGACGTACCGGTAGTCGGTGCCGTCGAAGGCCCAGCAGCTCTGGCCTTTGCTGCTGTGCGGGATGTGGTGGTAGGAGGTCTTCCACTCCATGAACAGCGGCTGCCAGGGCTGGTTCCAGGGGTCCAGGCCCAGCGCGGGCAGGGTGCCGGTGTAGTCGCCGGGCCGGTGCGCGGCGAGGGCGGTGGTGAGGTCGGCCTCCGCCAGCCCGGTGGCCGAGGCGAGGGCGGCGGCGTTGCCCGGGTCCAGCAGGTAGTACTCCGTGAGCAGCCCGGCCACCTCACCCGGCAGCGCGCCGAGGCCCGGGAGGCCGGGCAACGGCCCCTGACCCGGCGTCGCGGTCACGGCCCGCCCCCGGACCGTGACGGCGCTGACCAGCGGGGCGGGGGTGCCGTCGGCGAGCGGCCGGACGGGTACGGGCTGGTCGGTGACGGTCGCGTCGGCCGGGGGCAGGACGCCCGACAGGCTCACCACCGGGTTGACGCTCTGCCAGTACGCGGGCCGGGGCACGGCCTTGAGCGTGGCGCCCCCGGACAGCCCCTTGGCCTCGGCGAAGGCGCTGATCCCGGCCTGGAGCGCGTCCTGGGCGCCCGTGTGCGCCGCGGCCGGATCCGGCTGGGGCACCTGGCTCGCGAGGGCACGCGCCCGCGTGGTCCGTTCCCGCAGGGTGTGCGCGAGGGAGCCCTCGCGGTCGGGGTCCAGTTCCGCCTGGATGTCGTCCTGGTCCGGCGCGTGGGCGGGGAGCGGGTCCAGGACGCCGAGGAGACCGTTCTTCAGCCACAGGGAGTTGAGCCGCCACTGAAGCGCCTGTACCTCGCCGAGCAGCTCGTCCAGCCGGCGCTGGTCGTCGTTGAGGGTGGTGAGCCAGGCGGGCGGGACGAAGGGCGCCGGGGGTGTTCCGTCGGGAGAGCCGGGGGAGTCAGCAGAGTCGGGGGAGTCGGGAGAGGGGTCGGCGGGCGGTGGGGTCACCGTCCACCGGTATCCGCCCGACGCGGCACCGAACGACGCGGCGTGCACGCCCCGCCGTACCCGCTCGTCGCCGCCCTTCTCGTCGGCGACGGGGAGCAGGTCGTGCAGGAACGCGCGCAGGAGCTGTATGTCCTCGGCGGCGGGCCGGGCGCCGGTGGCCTGGAGCGCGTGCCCGGCGAGCGCGGTGAAGGCGTCCTCGGTGGTGGTGCCGAGGGCGACGTTGAGCGCCCCGCTGTCCTTGACGGTGTGCAGGGGGTCGGGGGAGGGCGCGGCGGTGGCGGCCGGGTCCCAGCGGACGGTCAGCGCGAGGCCCTGGTAGAGGCTGCGCACGGCCGGGGTGACATCGCCGTCCAGGACGGGATTGCCGGTGAGACGCGGGTCCCGCCAGCCCAGCCGGGTGAGCCGGTCGGCGTAGGAGGTGCCCGGCGGCAGCGTGGCGAGGACGTCGGCGGCCGGGTCGGAGTACCAGCCGACGACCTGATACCCGAGGGTGTCCGCCGTGCCGAGGTCGGAGAGGTCGTCCAGGAAGGAGAAGACGTTGGTGTTGTGCGGGGTGTAGGTGGTGAAGTACGGGTCGCCCGTGTCCATGGCGGTGAGGAACAGCGGGTCCCGCGCGGCCCGTTCCGTCCAGGGCGCGCTGTCGGTGTGCGGGAAGGCGAGCCCGATGGGCCCCTGGAGCGCCTTGGACGTCCGGGCGCTGCGGTAGGGGTCGGCGCTGGCCCGCCAGGCGCTCAGCGTGTCGGCGGTGACCAGGTAGGGGCTGGAGTGGTCGAGGGGATGCCCCTGCTGGCGGGCGTACGTGGTGTGCGGGCAGTCGCTCTCGACCACCCAGGCCCTGACCCGCCGGGTGCCGGTGCCGCTGAACCGGGTGACCAGCCACCGGTTGGGCACCAGCGGGTAGTCGACGTGGCCGGTCGCCGGGTCCTCCACGCCGTGCCGCAGCCCCCGGGGCAGCGTCCAGTGCAGATGCACCCCGGTGTGGGTGAACAGCGGGTCGGTGGTCTGACGGTCGCCCTCGTCGGTCTCGGGGCTCATGTAGTCGTTCAGGGCCAGATAGTTCTGGCGCCAGGTCCGGAAGCCGTCCCGGCGCAGCACGGCCGCGTTCACCACGAGGGCGTCGAGGCCGACCGGCACGACGAGGGCGGGGCGCGTGCTCATCGCGGATCTCCTTGGGAGGCGGGGAACCGGTCCCCGTCCGGGCCGTCGAAACGAATGGCCTCGGGCACCTTGACCAGTTGCAGGGCGAGATCGGCGGGCCCGACCCCGCCCACCGGCCTGCCGTGCGCGGAGTCCAGGGCGCCGGTCAGCGCCGGGACGAGCGAACCGAGGTCCAGGACGCGCACGGCCGGGTCGGCGCAGGGCCGCAGATGGTCCAGTACCGGGAAGGTGACGTCGGTACCGAGCTGCTCACCGAGCGGCAGCCGTGGCCCGGAGCCGGGCAGCAGACTGCGCAGCGGGATCCGCCCGTCGTCCTCGACGCCGAAACGGAACCCTTCCTGCGGCTCGGCGAGTTCGACGGTCGCGGGCACCCCGTTGAACAGACACAGCAGCACGGACGGCGAGAGATGCTCCATCCGCAGCACCGCCAGTGGCCCGCCGCCCGCGTCGACGGCCCGTACGGCGAGATTGGGCCACCCGGAGACGAGCGCGGAACGCAGCAGCAGACCGGAGACGCTGCCCAGGGCGGCCGGGGGAGCGTCACCCGGGACCTCGCGCAGCCCGTCCCGGTGCCGGGCCGCCGCCTCCGCCACCCGCGCCCGTACGACGGAGGTCACCACCGCGTCCTGGAGCGTGTCCCGGCTCGACTGCGTGCCGACGCCGAGCGCCCCGCCGATCAGCGCGTCCAGCCAGTTCGGGTCGGCGTGGAAGAACCGCAGCGACTCCGGCGGCAGCATCCGCGCGTCGGGCACGAGGTGGCTGAACGGCACCGGGACGAGCAGCAGCAGCCGCGCCAGCCAGTCCACCACCGGGGCGAGCTGCCGGCCCAGCGCCTCGTCCGCCGCCAGCGCCCGCGTGACGGCCGCCCGGCAGGCGTCGGACCGTACGAAGGCGTCCAGATCGGCGCTCGGGTCGCCCGGCGCGGGCGCGGGTGCGGGCGGCGACCACGGGTCACCGGGCCGGCCCGGCGTCGCGCCGAGCGTCGCGAGCAACGGCCCGTCGAGCAGCGCCCCGAAGGCACTGCGGGCGGAGCGCGCCCCGCCCTCGCCGTCCGGCGGCAGATGCGTGCTGGTCGCCTGGTGGTACAGGGTGTCCACCAGCTCATGGGTGGCCCGCTTGAACGCGATCAGCTGCTGGACGTAGGCCGCGTCGGCCAGGGCGAGCGCCCGGCCCGTCTCGAACGCGCCGGCCAGCGACACGTCGAAGCTGCCCCAGGCGGGGTCGTAGCCGAGCAGCGAGTCGGCGGTGGTGGCCGTCGCCACCCGGTCGACGGCCTGGGGCAGTACGGGGGTGAGCGGCCCCCGGTACCAGCCGAAGGTGGACTCGCCGGAGCGGGTCAGGTAGGGCAGCGGCACATACCCGTCACCGATCCGCCGGGCCACCTGCCGCCGGGCGGCCGGGGTGCCCTCGCTGTCCTGGTAAGGGGAGGGCAGCCGCAGCCACATCTCCTCACGGGTCGCCGCCCGCGAGCCGTCCGGCGTCCGGGTGAGCCCTTCGGCGAGGTCCCGGAAGTGCGCCTTGCCGTCGGGGTAGGCCCAGAAGGTCCAGCTGCACAGCGACAGCAGGGCGACGGACGTACGGCGCTGGAAGTCCGGGTCGGTTCCGAGGATTCCCTCGTGGCCCTCCAGGGAGACCAGGTGCACGATGTTCTTGGTGCGGGCGTCCGGGGGTGAGCCGGGCGGGGCGGCGGCCGGGAAGCGGTTCGCGACGACGACGGAGAACAGCCCGTCCTCCTGGACGCCCAGGATGGCCCGGTCCCCGGTGTTGGCGCCCCGGCAGTGCGCCAGGAACGGCAGTTCGTCCAGCCGGGGCGCCACCGCCGCGAACACGGACGTCGGCATCCGGATGACCTCGCACGGATCGTCCGGCCCGATGTCGGACTCCAGGGGCGTCGCGGGCTTGAGCACGTCCGGGTCGGCGGCGAGGAAGTCCCCGACGGTGGTCGCCTCGGTCCGGGTCGGGGCGGTGTCGCCGCCGATGAGCTGATCGTCGGTGAGCACCAGCAGCGCCAGCCACGGTGTGCTCCGGCCCGCCCCGCGCAACGGCCGCTCCCACGGCAGCAGCGGGTCACCGAGCACCAGATGCGGCAGCACCTCCGCGAACCGCCCGCCGGAGGAGTCCGGCGGCTGCTTGGCGACCACCGCCGTGGTGTCGATGGCCACCTGCGGCGCCCGTACGGTGAACCGCTGCACGGCCCGGAACGGCTCCCCGACGACCCGCGCGCCCCCGTCCGTCCCGGTGCGCAGGGTGTGCGTGGCCTCGATCCGGTAGTCACCGGCGGGCAGGGCGGGCAGATAGTGGTCGTGCAGTTCGATGTCCCCGATGGGGATGGTGTCGCGGGCGGGGTGCGGCGGGCTCGCACTCACGTCTTCGTACTCCCTCAGTTCCGGTCCGGGTTCTGGACCATCGGCGCCTGGCTGTACAGATGACCGGCACCGGCCGCCAGCGCGGTCAGGGCGTCGGACGGCCCGTCGAGCAGCTTGGCGTCGGCCAGCGCCGCCCACACCTGGTCCCGCCCGCCGCGCGCCGTACCCCGGTCGATCCGCGCGATCCGCTCCACACACGCGTCGTCCGGTACGGGGACGTAGTCGCGGTCGGCGACGGGGGAGGAGGGCAGCGGGGCGAGGCCGGGCGGGATCTCGTCGGACGTGTACTCGCTGAGCGGGAACACCCCGCGCGAGGTGGCCAGTTCGGGCCGGGGCGCCTGGACGTCGTACCCGACCGCGCGGTTCGCGAGGACGTCGGCGCTGGGCGCGTCCGGGGTGTGGCTGAAGGGCGAGGGCGGTGCGCCCCACAGGGAGGCCGGCAGATTGTGGGTGCGGGGGGCGAAGGTCCAGCCGTCCATCGAGGCGGGCGCGTTCCCGTAGTACAGCGTCAGCCGGTGCTCACCGACGAGTCCGGAACGGTCCATGGGCCGGATGTCGACACCGAGCCCGTCACCGGACTGCGGCGAGGCCAGCGAGTCGGGGCCGACCCGCAGATGGCTGGCGGGCACTGCGGACTGGGTGAAGAAACGCAGGTCACGAGCGCGGACGTACCACGCTTTGCCGCTGTTGCCGCGGTCGTGGGCGGCGGTGTCGTCCACGGCTTTGTCGATGCCGTTGACGGGCGCGATGGTGACGACGTCGGCCGCTTTCGGCAGCATGGAGGCGAACTCGTCCCACTCCAGTGCCTTCGCGTCCGTCCCGGCGGACCGGGAGCCGAAGCTGATGGTCTTGGAGAAGCCGACGAAGTGCGCGGTGACCGAGCCGGCGGTGGGCGGCCCCCACAGCTCCAGATCGGCGCCGACGGACACACTGAACGTCTTGTGGACGAACCCGGCGTTGACGGTGTAGGACGCCCCGATGCTCACCGAGATCCGGGCGGTGAAGAAGAACGGCCGCCAGGACAGCAGCAGGTCCGCCTGGGCGGTGAACCAAGCCCGGAAGTCCCCGGCGTGAAAATTGATGCTCAGCCTGCCGCCGGCCATCGCGCAGGACGGGGTCACCGCGAGATACGCCTCGGCGGTGATCGACACCTTCGAGCTGACCGCCCAGTTGATGCCGAGCCGCGGTGGGTCGGGGTAGTGGGCGGGGCGCCGGAACGCCGGATGGTAGCCGCCGAGGGTGACCACGAACTGCCCGGCGTTCGGATGGGGCCCGAACCACACGGCGGCGCCGAACCCCCCGGTGAGATGGCAGTCGGGCGTGAGCACGTACGACGCGGACGCGAGCTGCGCGCCTATCTCGATGCTCCCGGAGAGCGGCTTGATCTCCGCCTCAAGCCCCAGCTCGGCGTACACATACGTACGGGTCGCGGACTCGGCCGGTATCGGCAGCTGGAGCGTGGCGAGCCCGAGGACCGCCAGCGCCAGCTCCTGGCCGAACTCGGCGGCCAGCAGCACCTTCGCGTTGACCAGTTCGGCGACGGTGAACTCGATGCCGAGGGCCAGCCAGTACGACCCTTCCTTCGGGGCGATCCACTCCTGCGGGTCCTTACCCGGTACGGCGGACACCCGCCCCTCCAGGACGTCCAGCACGTCGGAGGGCCGTTTGGGGGCGTCCGGCCCCTGCTTGTTGAGGGTCAGCAGCGGGAAGCCGGACACCTCACCGGCGCTCGGCAATTTCAGTTCCCGGTTGAACCCGAACCCGGCCATCAGCCCCGTGACCAGGATCGGCGGCGGCCCCCCGAGCGGCGCCTCCAACTGCCCGAACAGGAACAACGACGGCCAGCCGTCCTCCAGTTGGGCGTACGACCCGATGGCGGCCAGTGAGAAGTCCGGTACGGCGATGGTCGCCGACCCGTCGAACTGGAACAGCACCCCGTCGTCCAACTGGGCCGGGGGAATCCGCAGCAGCGCCCCCGCGATCTCCACCGGGGGCGCCATATAGCCGACACCGACGCCGTCGAGCTGGAAGGCGGGCGCGAACTTGTCCAGCGCCGAGCCGACGGCGAGCCCGTCGAGGGACAGGGCGAGCGGCCCGAGCTGCACTCCGGCGTCCAGACCGAAGAGCAGCGCGTTGTTCTGGTACAGCACGCCGATCCGGTTGATCTGGATGACACCGAGCTGCTTTTGGACGGTGATCCAGACGCCGGTGGAGGAGCCGGTGGGTTTGGCGGGGGTGGAGGGAGTGGCGGGCGCGGAGGGGGCGGGGGCCGGGGTGCCGGATCCCCCGGTGTTCCCGGTGCTGCTCCCCGTACCTCCAGTACCTCCAGTACCTCCCGTACCTCCTGTGCTCCCGGCGGCTGTGGGCAGCCCCAGGGCCACCGGCACGCTCTCCGCCCCGATCTTCAGCGCGGCCAGCGCGGCCGGTCCCGCCTTGAGCCCGCCCGCGGGGAGGGCGACCACCCCGGCCTGCGTGAGCAGGGCATTGGCGGAGGCGGTGGCGGCGCCGTCGAACACCCCGGAGGAGTAAAGGACTTGCAGATCGTCGACGCCGAGGCTGCCCGCCTCCGACAGGAACCCCCCGACAAGCGGCAACTGCGCCAGATCGATCCCGGCCGAGAGATCCACCCCGAGGGCGAACACCGGCGGCCCGCTCTGCGGCTTGACCCGGACGAACTTGGCGTCCTTGAGCCCGATCTTCAGACTGTCCGGGACATCGGCGGCCAGCTCCTCGGAGAAGTGCGCCACCCAGTCCCGCAGCGCGATCTGCCCCCCGTCCCTGGGGGCGTGATAGGTGGCGGCCAGCACATCGGCGCCGGACCTCTCGTGATCGAGGGCGACCTCGAAGGCGAAACCGTCCACGGACAGGGTGCCGCCGTAGTGGGTCGCGGAACCGTCACGGGTGGCGGTCAGCCCCAGCTCGGCGGTGATCCCGTCGGCGATGGTGATCTCGCCCAGGCACAGGAACTCGAAAGCCTTGGATGTGGTGGTGTACGACAGCCGCAGTGAGGTGAGCTTCAGTGACTTGAGCGGTTCGGGTGCGTCGGGCAGGTGCAGTTCGTCGATGACATCGCCGATGCCGATCTCCCCGGCGGCCAGCTCGCCGCTGAAGGTCCAGCCGCCCTGTCCGCCACCGCTCCGCCCGGCGCTCACATCGAAGCTGATCTTCTGCCCGACCGCGAGAGTGCCCGTGACCCGCACGGTGAACTTCCGTACCGGGTCGTAGTACAGGTACAGGGACAGGGAGGTGAGCTGGTAGGAACCGATGCCCCAGGCGCCCGTGAGCTTCAGTTGGGCCAGATACGCCTCGCCGAGCTGGGCTCCGAAGGACAGCTCGGCGACGGCGAGCGAGTCGGGTATCTCGTCCGAGGGCAGCCCGAACGACTTCAGCAGAGAGCGTACGTTGACCGGCTTGCGGTCGCGTAGTTCGCCCGTGACCCCCAGATCCGGCAGCCACACGGAGATGCTCATCGGCAACGCCTTGAGGTCCAGGGCGGCGACGACCGCCATGGAGGTGACCTCGTAGGTGGCCGGCACGGCACCTGCCTTCGGCGTCAGCCGGTAGTCGAACCCGGCGACATCGCGGGCCGCGAAGTCGAGCGCGTGCAGCCCTTCGACCGCGCTCTGCCACACGGCCGCGTCGGCGAGCCGTCCGCCGAGCCGGTCGAGGGCGTTCGCAAACGCCCCCGCCTGCCGGGGCCGTACGGCGGCGGTGAGCCGTCCGTCGTCGCCCTCGGTGAGGGTGGCCACCACCTCCACCGAGTCGAAGGCGCCGCTGAGCACCAGGCTGACGGAGTCGTCCGCCGCCACGGTCAGCGTCACCCCGGTCACCGCGAGGGTCACCTTGCCGCCAACCGGCCATGCGGTGGAGGCGCAGGTGAGGGCGAGGGTGAGACGGGTGCGCCCGCCGTCGATCTGCGGCACCCCGGAACCGGCCGTGCCCTGGCAGGTGCCGTCCGGGAAGGTGGCGAGCAGATCGAGTAGCCGGGGCGGCAGAGCGGTGTCCGTGGTGCGCAGCGCGGGCGGGGCCCCGAGACCGGTGAGATGCGCTTTCAGGGCGTCGAGATCCATCGAAGTCTCTCCGTCGGATTGCGGCGTCGGGTGTGGCTCTGCCTACCTTCGGGATGCGTACGCAACACCGTTCCCGATGAGTTGGGTGGCTTCCGCCGGGGTCACGGCGCGCGCACCTATTTTGACGGTGGCTGGCTTTCCTTCACTCAGCTTCGAGAGCTGTGCCCAGTTGGCGATTGCCCAACCGAAGTGCATGTCCCCGATGGCCGTCGACTGAGGCCACGCATCGGCCCAGGTTCCCAGGAAACTCTCGAAGAAAGCACCGAACCGGGCCATTTCCGCTGTCGTTTTGGCAAGAACGCTGAACGCCCCCTCGGCTTTTCGGCGATCGGGGTCGGTCGGCGGCCTGCCCTCCTCCCACTTGTTCAGGTAGCCGCGGAGGGTCCGCAAGCTCTCCAGTAATTGAGAGTGCCCTAGATCCGACTGCCCGAACCCCGTACTGTACGAGAGCGAGATGGTCTGACGACTACCGACCTGTCGTACATTTGGAGGGATCGCAGCCTCGGCTCCTGCGACGTGAAAGTACGGAAAGGGAGCTGCGGCGCCGATCGCCCATCCTATGAGATAGAGGTCCTTCTTCTGGAAACAGATCCGAATCGGCTTTTGGTCCACCATGAAAACGACCCAGAAGTTGGGGACATTGGTAGGCCAATCCCTGTATTTATCGCGGAGAAAATCGATCACGGCACGGAAATCATTGTCAACTGCTCCGCGATTCAGGCCGTCATAGGTACACACGTCCCCGTTCACCTGGACAGCCACTACGTAATCCCCCCACCGGATTCACCGCCGCGATCCGCCATAGGCTCGCTGCCACGCGCCGGAGAACGCAAGTGTGCTACGCGGGTAGGCGGAAGTTTTCGGACAAGTGCGCGATGTGGGGCGTGGGGCGTATGTCGCCAATGATCACGGACGGGGTGTGCCACAGCTTTCGCACCCGGTGTCCGGCGGGCCGAGCGGGTCCGGGCGGGCGTTGGGGAGGGGATCGATCACCCGGACGGTGACGAGGTCCTGCGCATGCGGAACGAGGGGTCGAAGATCCGGCTGATTGTGATTCATGCCGGTCCGGCCCGCCCTCGCCGGGACCCAGGCCCGCCCGGTCACCGGAACGCCCCCGGCGCCGACGCGGGCCGCGCCCCACCCTCCGCACCGGAGACACCGCTCAGTCGCGCCGCACCCGCCACAGCCATGCCGCCGTGCCGCCCAGCAGGACGAGCGTCACCAGGTTGGCGAGGTGGGCCGCGGTCGTGCCCAACGGGGCGTCGGACGAGACCCAGATGCTGATGGCGACGGTCGGCAGGACGGCGGCGAGCAGCACGCCGGTGGTCTTCTGGACGGCGACCCAGTGCACCGAGGTGCAGAGCAGCACCGCGCCGACGACACGGAACACGGTGCTGAAGAACTGCGCGGCGCCGACATCGGGCAGAACCGCCGCGAGGAGAAACGGGAGGGTGAGCATCAGCAGCGGAACCAGGGGATGCACCTTCCCTCTCCGGCCGGCCGCCCCAGCACCGCCACGACCGCCTCCACTTTCACCTCCCTCACCCGGCCCCGCCTCGGCCAGCGCCGTCGCCACGATCGTGCGTGGATCCCCCAGCTCCGCCAGCACCTCACCGATCACCGCGCCGGGCCGTTCGGCGCGCGTCACCTCGATGTGCTCGGCGAGGTCGGCGAGGAGTTCCTGGCGCCGGTCGGCGGGAAGCGCGGCGGCCTCGCGCTCGACGGTGGAGAGATAGTCACGTACGGGATCGGCAGAGGTCTTCATGCGGGGTCTCCGGAAGAGGGGCGCGGGGTGGTCAGGAAGCCGTCGACGGCGTCACGGAAGCCGGGCCAGACACGAGTGAACTCGTCGAGCGCGGCCCGGCCGCTGTCGGTGAGCGCGTAGTAGCGACGCGGTGGCCCGGAGGCGGACTCCTGCCAGGTGGTGGTCACCAGGTCGTCTCGGCGCAGCCGGGAGAGCAGCGGGTAGACCGTGCCCTGGCTGGTGGCCAGCGCGCCGGAGTCCTCCAGGGCATGGAGAAGTTCCACGCCGTACCGGGGCCGGTCCCGCATCAGGGCGAGTACGCAGTACTCCAGAACCCCCTTGCGCAGCTGGGCGGCTGCCCGCGCCTGCTTGGTCGAATCACCTGGTTCCATGCGATGCAAGATACCTGGTGCGGCAAGTAGAGGGGAGAGGGGGGTGGGCCCGGTGCCGAATCCTCGCCGGCGATTCCGCCAGGGACGGCCCCCCCGGCCGCCCGCGCAGAAGCCCACGACAGCGGAGACGACGAACCCCGACTCGTCCACGGCACGGACGAGTCGGGGTGAGGTCTGTTCCTGACAGGACTCAGGAAAGCAACTCCACCTCCGCGAGCGTCGCCGCCCGGTCGCCGCTGAACACCAGCCGGTACTGCGCGTACGACCCCGGCCGGTCGACGGAGAACGCCCGCACCTGCCGGTCCCACTCGAACGACTCACCGGAACGCGTATCCAGCGTCCGCCACTTGGCGCCGTCCGTGGAGCCCTGCAAGGTCCACCCTGTCGGCGCCCCCGCCTTGTCCTTCGGGGACGTCAATGTGTACTGCACGGCCTTGGTCCGCTGCTCGACCGGCAGGTCGACCACACCGCCGCTCACCGCCGCCTCGGTCGCCGACGTGTTGTCGAAGAGCGCCCCCGCCCCCAGCGAGACATCCCCCCGAGGCGTCGGCACCTCGCCATCCTTGGTGATCGACACCGGCGCCGCGTTCTTCCCCGTGCCCCACTTCGACGGCTTCGAGCCCATGTCGAACTCCAGCACCCCACCCTCGGCGATCACCGAGTGCGGAAGCGCCGTCGAGTTCCACGCCTTCCCGTTCACCTTCAGCCCCTGCACATACACGTTCTTCGCGCTGTTCTTGGGCGCCTTGACCACCAGCTCACGCCCGTTCTCCAGATTCACGGTCACCTTCGTGAAGAGCGGCGATCCGATCGCGTACTCCCCGCTCCCCATCACCAGCGGATAGAACCCCAGAGCCGAGAACAGGAACCACGCCGACTGCTCCCCGTTGTCCTCGTCACCGTGATAGCCCTGTCCGATCTCGCTGCCGGTGTAGAGCCGCGACAGCACCTCGCGGACGTTCTCCTGCGTCTTCCAGGGCTGGCCCGCCGCGTCGTACATGTACAGCGCGTGGTGAGCGACCTGGTTGGAATGCCCGTACATGCCCATCCGGACATCCCGCGCCTCGGTCATCTCATGGATGACCCCGCCGTACGACCCGACGAAGTCCGGAGAGGCGGTCTCCGGGGTCGCCAGATACTCATCCAGCTTCTCCCCGAGCCCAGCACGCCCCCCATAGAGATTCGCCAGCCCCAAACTGTCCTGCGGAGCGGTGAACGCGTACCCCCACCCATTCGTCTCGGTGTAGTCATAACCCCACACACGCGGGTCGTACTTCTCCGACTCCACCCGCCAGTCACCCGCGAGATCACGCCCCTGGAAGAACCCGGCAGTCGAATCGAACAGGCTCACATATTCCTGCGCCCGATTCAGGAAATACGCCGACTCCTCCTTGTACCGCTCCTCTCCCGTCTCCTCATACAGCTTCTCGCCCATCTTCGCGATGCCGTAGTCATTGAGGTAACCCTCCAGCGCCCACGAAAGACCCTCGTGCGTCGCCGTGCTGGTGTAGCCGAGGAACGGCGATGTCTCCATGCCCTTGCGGCCCACCCCCGACATCGGCGGTACGACCGTCGCGTTCTTCACCGCCGCGTCGTACGCCGCCTCCGCGTCGAAGTCGACCTCCTTGACGTACGCGTCCGCGAACGCCACATCCGACGACGTACCGGTCATCAGGTCGGCGTACCCGGGTGACGACCACCGCGAGGTCCAGCCCCCGTCCTTGTACTGCTGCACGAAACCGTCGACCATGTCACCCGCCTGCGACGGAGACAGCAGCGAGTACGCCGGCCAGGTCGTCCGATACGTGTCCCAGAAACCGTTGTTGACATACACCTGCCCCTCCACGATCTTCGCGCCCGTATGGGTCGGGGTGTCCGGACCCGGCATCGGGGAGAACGGCGACGCGTACTTGTCCACCCCGTCGACCGTCTCGAAGCCCGAGTTCGGATAGAGGTAGAGGCGGTACAGGCTGGAGTAGAGGGTGGTCAGCTGGTCCGGCGTCGCGCCCTCCACCTCGACCTTCCCCAGGATCCGGTCCCACTGGCTCTGCGCCTTCTTCTTGACCGTCTCAAAAGACGTGCCGTCCGGGATCTCCTGGCGCAGATTGTCCTTGGCCTGGTCGACGCTGATGAGGGAGGTGGCCAGACGCAGGGTGACTTGCTGATCGTCCCCCGCGTCGAACCTCAGGTAACCCTTCACCCCGCTCGACGAACCCTCCACCACCGGCTTGTCGAACACCCCGTACACGAACAGCCGCGTCGCGCCCGTCGACAACCCGGACTTCACATCCGAGTACCCGGTCACGACCCCGTTCTCCTGATCGAGTGTCAGGCCCGCCTGGTCGGTGACATTGTCGAAGAGGATGCTGGTGTCGTCGCCGGGGTAGCTGAAGCGCATGACCGCCGCGTGGTCGGTCGGCGCGATCTCCGTCTTGAGGCCGTTCTCGAACGTCACGCCGTAGTAATAGGGGCGGGCCGTCTCGTTCTCGTGCCGGAAGGGGAGCGCTCGGGCCGTGCGGCCGGTGTCCGGGGTGCCGGAGGCGGCGGACGGCATCAGCTGGAAGGTCTGCCGGTCACCCATCCAGGGGCTGGGCTCATGGCTGGCGCTGAACGCCTGGATCGTCGGCAGATTGTCCGCGTTGTTGGCGCGCGCGTAGTCGTACAGCCAGCTCAGCGAGCCCGCGTTCGTCACCGGCGTCCAGAAGTTGAAGCCGTGCGGGACGGCCGTCGCCGGGAAGTTGTTGCCGCGCGAGAAACCGCCGGAGGAGTTCGTACCACGGGTGGTGATCGCGTAGTCCGACAGATGGGCCTTGGGCTTCTCCGGCTCGACCTGCTCGATCGTCACATCGTCCAGCCAGCCCCGGAACTTCGCCGGTCCCTTCGGCGAGTCGTACGCGACGAGAATCCGGTCGATCCGCTTGCCCGCCGCGACCGACCCGATCCGCGACTCCACGCTGTTCCACTGATTGACGTAGAGGATCTTCGACTCGCCCTGGCCGCCCGGCGTCAGCGGGAAACCGTGCTGGTCGGTGGCGCGCAGGTCGCTCAGGTAGGTGCCGTCCGTGAACGCCAGGTCCACGGCGACATTCGTCGCGTCGTAGTCGAGATCGCCGTCCGCCATGGACGGAAACACCTTGTACGACAACTCCGTGTCGCGGCCCACCGCCACATCCACGTCGAAGACCTTGTTGTACGAGTAGGCGCGGCCGTCCGTGAGATGGCGCCCCGCGTAGCGCAGCGCCCGCGTACCGGTGAAGCCCGCCCGCGCCTTCGCGGTCGCCGAGCCGACCGGGCCGGTGTCGACCAGCGACAGCATGTCCTGGGGCACCGGGTTGTCACCGCCGCCGGTGGAGAACTGGATGTCGGCGAGCTGGGTGATCGGGCCGCCGTTGTTCTGGGTGATCTCCAGCCGGAAGTGCCGGTACTCGGCCGGTGCGGCGAGATCGTACGACGTGGTCTGGAACCGCTCGCCGAAGGTCTCGCCCTCGCGGGTGTCGAGGGTCTTCCAGTCACTGCCGTCGGCGGACCCCTTCAGGGTCCAGTTCCTCGGGTCGCGCTCGTCGTAGTCGTTCGCCGAGGTGAGCGCGTACGTCACGACGGCGGCCGGTTTGTCGAGGTCGAACTCCAGCCAGGCGGTGGGCGCGAACGCCAGCCACTTGGTGACCGGCTCCCCGTCGATCAGGTTCTCCTTGACCTCGCCCCCGCCCGTGTTCTCGGCGCTGGCGCGGACATCGGTCACATGGTCGGTGATGTTGCCCGGGATACCGGTGGTGTAGCCGCCGTCGACACCCGAGGCGCGCCCGGCGCCGTCGGCTCCGGTGTCCACGGTGTTCAGCCAGTCGGGGGCCGGGTCGTCCGCCTCGAACGAGGAAGCGAACTGACGGTCGGCGGGGACCGGGGCGGCGGGCAGGGCGATCGCCGCACCCTGCGAGCCGGCGGTCAGTGCGAAGGCGGCCGAGAGGACGACCGCCGTACCCCCTCTGTGCCGGGCCTTGCGCCGAGTTCTGTGCCGCATGCGCGAGCACCACCCTCCCTGTGCTGGACAACGTTGTCAGCTTCTGGTTCGCAAGGACCAGTAGTTGCGCAGGTGGTCTGTGCTGTCAAGGGTGTTGGGCCCGACCCCGGCCCGGGATCCAGAACCGCCGGATCCCGGGCCCGGTCTGTTCGCGCGCGGCGATGGGCCCGTCACCTGATACCTCGCCAGGTGACGGGCTCCTGCTCGCCCTGGGCCTGCGGGATCAGGACCAGAGGATCGAGCTGGCCTTGTCGTCCAGGATGCCGAGATCGGTGCGGGTGCCCCAGAAATCGATCGAGCCACCCGACCAGCCGCGGTGCTCGAAGAGCTTGAGCCGGCATCCCCGGTACGCTCGGTACGAGCCGATCTCGTCGTTGAAGCCCGACCCTATGAGTTCGAGCGTGTAGTTGACGTCGGTGAGCTCCCAGGAACAGTCGAAATCGCCTACGTAGATCAGCGAATCGCCACCGAAGTCGGCGTTCTTGTACATGATGCTGATCGGCGCCGAGGCCGCGGCGCCTGTGTCGGATTTCGTGGTCGTTCTCTCATTCAGCCGGTTCACCAGACGAGTGTCGTTCACCGCGGCCCGGGAGTCGTCCGGTGCGTCGGTGATGCGTCCCTCGGTGCTTTTGGCGATGGCGTCGGTGAAGCTCGTGTAGCAGCTCTCCGCACCGGTCGACACGTTCACGACGCAGTGGCGGCTGTTTTCCGCTGCCTGGGTCGGCGCCGCTGTGAGCGCGATTCCCATTGCCGCGACGGCGGTGGCTGCCGCGATCATTCGGTTGCGCATTCTCAGTCCCTCGTCAAGGTCGGTCCCGCCGGGCCGGACGGCCGGGCCTGGGCTCATTTCGTCGCCCATCATGAGGAAGTGACTCTGCGGAGGACAGTGCGCGTTCCGCCACCTTGACAACTGCTCGGACGGACTGTTAGCGACCTCGCCTTCGCCTATCCTCTCCACACCAGATGCGAGGGGGCACCGTGAACGAGGGAAATCTGTTAGGGCACGCGTCGCACGCCGCCAATGCCATCGTCAATAATGAGCCCTACGCAGAGGAATTGGCCGAAAGCTTACTCCGTACCGTCGGTGCGGACTGTGTATGCATCGACATATGTCATTCCTGGCGGACTCAGACGCCGTCGGTCACGATGGCCGGGGAACCCCACTCCCTGTCCGAGGGCGAGATCGACCAATGGATGGCCCTGTCCGCCGCTGACGACCCGTACATCGGGAACCTTGTCGCCACCGGCGACCCGCGCCCGTACCGCACAAGCGACCTCATGACCTTCAACCGCTTCCGGCGGACTCGCGTCTACCAGGAAGTGTTCGCCCGGTACGAGATGCGCCACCTGCTGGTCATGGCACCTCGCATCACCGCCGAGAGCCTGGTGCTCATCGGTCTGACGCGCAGGCTGCACGATTTCTCCGACCGCGAGACCCAGGCGCTCCATCCCCTGCGCGACCTCATCGCCACAGCACTGGACTACCGGGCCCAGGTCACCGCGATCCAGGCCAGGATCGCCGCCGGCCCACCCGGTGCCCCACCCCGGCGGGCCACCCTCACCGAACGCGAGACCCAGGTGCTCGCGCTCATCGCCACCGGCCACACCAACGACCAGGCCGCTCGCGAACTCGGCATCAGCCCACGAACCATCCGCAAACACCTCGAAGGCGTCTTCACCAAGGCCAAGGTGCCCAGCCGGGCCGCCGCGGTCGCCTGGTGGCTGCGCCAGCCCCGTGGTCATACCCGACGGTGACAGGGCGCCGCCCGAAGGGGTGGCCGGCGGCCCGCACGGAGACTGGGGCGCCATGGTGCGGGTGGATGAATCCGCCGCACGGACGCGGAACGCGGTCCGGCTCTGGGACGAACACCGCCACGCCCCTTTTCCAGCCAGTATTACGAGCGGCTGCGACAGCTCGCCCTACTTGTTTCAAGGGCTCTCTCCGACGCCACCTGAGACGACGTCCCGGAAGGAGTCCGAGAGCTTGAGGAGCGTGCCCGGCAGGTGGCCGCATTCCGGTCCGCCCGATCCGGCCCGCCCGCTCGGACGGCCCACAGCGAACACCGATATCCGAGAGGTCTCAACTCGGAAAAGACCGCCACCGAACCCGGTATTCGGTCTTGCTCCATCCGAGGGAAGTGGACTATACCTGTCGGCCACCAGGCGGTTTTCGTCCTGGGAAACGCGGCATGTCACGCACCGATTTCCGTGCGTCCCGTAAGACCCTCGATTCACGCAAAGCCCCTCCTGCACGAACCAGCTCGACCCGATCGCGGTGCCGGGGGCAGGATCCGGCTCACCGCCTGAGTCCTGGAGAAGGCGAGGACCTGAGCATGGGATCCACTTCTGCCGAGAACGAGCGGGCGACCGGCGTCGGTCGTCGCGATCTGATCAGGCGTTCGGCCGCACTCGGCCTGATCACCATCCCCACGATGAGCTTTCTGACCGGTTGTGCCAGCGGTGGCGGGGGGAACGGAGAGAAAGCCGCGCCGGGGGAGAAGACCGAGAAGAATCCGCTCGGCGTCAACAACTCCGCGCAACTGGAATTCGTGCTGTTCGACGGCGGATTCGGCAAGGAATACGCCGAGGACGCCGTCAGGATCTATGAGAAGGACTTTCCCGGGGCCACCGTCAAGTTCTCCGCGACCCAGAAGATCCAGACGACCCTTCAGCCCCGCTTCAACCAGGGCAGCCCGCCGGACCTCATCGACAACTCCGGCGCCGAGCAGATGGACATGGGCGTCCTGGCCGGCAAGGACCAGCTCACCGACCTCACCCCGCTGCTCGACGCGGCGTCGTACGACGACCCGGGCAAGAAGGTCCGTGACACCCTGCGCCCCGGCATCGTGGAGATGGGCCGGCTCGACGGCGAGCCGGTGCGGATCCTCTACTACGCCTACACGGTGTACGGCGTCTGGTACTCGCGAAAGGCGCTGGACTCGCTGGACGCCGAGTATCCGCAGACCTGGGACCAGATGCTCGCCGTGTGCGCCGCCGCCAGGAAGAAGGGCGTGGCGGGCTGGACGTACGCGGGCAAATACCCGTACTACCTGCCCTTCTCGCTCTACCCGATGATCGGCAAGGTGGGCGGGGCCGAGGTGCTCGACGCCATTGACAACCTGGAGCCGAACGCCTGGAGACACCCGGCCGTCAAGGCGTGCTTCGAGGCGTACTACGAGCTGTACGCGAAGGGGTACGTCCTGAAGGGGACGCCGGGGCTCGACCACATCCAGTCCCAGACCGCGTGGGCCCAGGGCAAGGCGCTGTTCCTCCCGAACGGCTCCTGGGTGGAGAACGAGTCGGCGAACGTCATCCCCGCCGACTTCGACCTCGCCGTGTCCGCGCCGACCGGCATCGACGGCTCCGACAAGCTGCCCTTCGGGACCATCTGGGCCTCCGGCGGCGAGCCCTTCATCGTCCCCGCCAACGCCAGGAACCCGGCGGGCGGCATGGAACAGCTCCGCATCATGCTGAGCGAGGCGTCCTCGAAGAACTTCACCAGCAAGGTCAAGTCCCTGACCGCGTACGACGGCGGCACCGACGGCATCACCCTCACCCCGGGTCTCCGATCGGGCGTGGCGGCGCTCGAACTGGCCGGGGACAACGTGGTGAATCCGCGGGTGCAGGACTGGTACGTCAAGCTCCAGAAGGAGCAGATCGGCGTGTCCGGGCTGGGCGAGATGATGGCCGGACGGCTCACCCCGGCCGAGGCGATCAACAAGATCCAGGCATACGCCGACGAGACCGCCCGGGACGACTCCATCCAGCACTACCAGCACCAGTAGACCGGGCGGCGATCAGGTGAGGATCCGTCAGCAGCGTCTCCACCCGCGCAGAGAGCGTCTCCACCCGCGCACAGAACGAGGGCGGTAGCGATGCGGCACGGCAAAAACCGGTTCATCGTGGGGTTCCTCGTGGCACCCCTCGGGGTGTACATCCTCTTTGTCGTCTGGCCGTTCCTCCAGTCCATCTACTACTCGTTCACGGACTGGACCGGCCTCAGCCCCGACTTCACCATGGTCGGCTTCGACAATTACGAACGCATGCTCGACGACGACGTCTTCTGGAAGTCGTTGCAGCACAGCCTGCTGTTCGCCCTGCTGCTGCCACTGGTGACCATCGGCATGGCGCTGTTCTTCGCCTTCATGATCAATGTGGGCGGGCGGAAGCGGAAGGGCGGCCCGGCGATCCGGGGGGTGCGCGGGTCCGGCTTCTACAAGATCGTCTACTTCTTCCCGCAGGTGCTGTCGATCGCGATCGTCGCGCTGCTGTTCGCCTTCGCCTACAACCCGGACAGCGGCGCCATCAACTCCCTGCTGCGCGGGATCGGCCTCGACAGCGTCCAGCCGCTCTGGCTCGGTGACCCGGACCTCGCCCTGTGGGCCGTGATGGCGGTCCTGGTGTGGTCCACGGTCGGCTTCTTCGTGGTCCTCTTCTCCGCGGGCATGGCGTCCATCCCGGCGGATCTGTACGAGGCGGCGCTGCTCGACGGCGCCGGGCGGGCCGACACGTTCTTCCGGATCACGCTGCCGCTGCTGTGGGACACCGTGCGGTCCGGGTGGGTCTACCTGGGCATCCTCGCCCTGGGCGCCGAGTCCTTCGCCGTCGTACAGATCATGACGACCGGACCCGGCGGGCCCGACTACTCGACGACCGTGATGGTCCTGTACGTGTACCAGAAGGCGTTCCGGGACGGACAGGCTGCCTACGCCACCACCATCGGCGTCGCCCTGCTCGTCGTCACCCTGGTCTTCGCCGCCGCCGTGATGCGGCTCGGGCGGCGCGAGCGGCTGGAGTACTGAGACCGATGAGGACGACCGAGACACCCGCCGCAGGGCCCACCGGGCCTACCGGGCCTACCGAGTCCGGCGGCCCGTCCGTCGGCAAGACCGTCGGGCCGGGCGACGGCCCACCCCCGCCCGAGAAGACGCAAGGCGCCGTCCTCAATGTCTTCTCGCACGGCGTCCTGGTCATCTGGGCGATCATGGTCGTGCTGCCGCTGCTGTGGGCGGTGACGACCTCCTTCAAGGACGACCGCTCGATCTTCACCTCGCCCTGGTCGCTGCCCGACCGGCTGCACTTCGAGAACTGGTCGCGGGCCTGGACCGAGGCCAACATGAGCGACTACTTCCTCAACACCGTCCTGGTGGTGGGCGGCTCGCTCATCGGCACCCTGCTGCTCGGCTCGATGGCCGCCTATGTGCTGGCCCGGTTCGAGTTCCCGGGCAACCGGTTCCTCTACTACCTGTTCATCGGCGGCATGAGCTTCCCGATCATGCTCGCGCTGGTCCCGCTGTTCTACGTGGTGAACAACATGGGCCTGCTGAACACCATCCACGGCCTGATCCTCGTCTACATCGCCTACTCGCTGCCGTTCACGGTGTTCTTCCTGACGGCGTTCTTCCGTACCCTGCCGACCTCGATCGCCGAGGCGGCCTTCGTCGACGGCGCCTCGCACTCGCGTACGTTCTTCCAGATCATGCTGCCCATGGCCAAGCCCGGCCTGGTCAGCGTGGGCATCTTCAACTTCCTGGGCCAGTGGAACCAGTACATGCTGCCCACGGTCCTCAACACCGACCCGGACAAACGCGTCCTCACCCAGGGCCTGGTGCAGCTCGCCGTCAGCCAGGGATACAAAGGGGACTGGTCCGGTCTTTTCGCCGGCCTCGTGATGGCCATGCTGCCGGTGCTCGCCGCGTACATCGTCTTCCAGCGACAGGTGGTGCAGGGGCTGACGGCGGGCGCCCTGAAGTAACGCTCCGGATTCCGTTGTGCGCACGCCGTTCCCGGTGCAGGGCAGCGGCCTACCAGGCTGTGTGCTGCATGGGGATCTAGTTCAACCTCTTGACGGGAGGTGACCCGAACAGCTCAGCTTAGAGTTCACTAGTTGGACATAGACGGGGCCCCATCGAAGCGGCCCCGTGCGCAGGAGGTCGTCGTGGAGACTCCGGGGTCGCAGTCGTCGCTGCACCGAGCCAACCTGGAACGGGTGGTACGGGCGGTACGGCTCGCGGGATCGCTCACGCAGGCGGAGATCGCCCGCACCACCGGCTTGTCCGCGGCCACCGTCTCGAACATCGTGCGGGAACTGAAGGAGCGCGGGACCGTGGAGGTCACGCCCACCTCCGCAGGCGGACGCCGGGCCCGCAGCGTCTCGCTGAGCGGGGACGCCGGGATCGTGATCGGCGTGGACTTCGGGCACAGCCATCTGCGGGTCGCCGTCGGCAACCTCGCCCACCAGGTGCTGGCCGAGGAGGCCGAGCCGCTGGACGTGGACGCCTCCGCCGCCCAGGGCTTCGACGCGGCGGAAGAGCTGGTCAACCGCCTGATCGCGGCGACCGGAGTGGACCGTACGAAGATCGCCGGGATCGGCCTCGGCGTGCCCGGACCCATCGACGTGGAGTCCGGCACCCTCGGCTCCACCGCCATCCTGCCGGGCTGGACCGGCACCCGGCCCGCCGAGGAACTGCGCGGGCGTCTCGGCGTCCCGGTGCACGTGGACAACGACGCCAATCTCGGCGCCCTCGGCGAGCTGGTCTGGGGCGGCGGCAAGGGGGTCAAGGACCTCGCCTACATCAAGGTCAGCAGCGGGGTCGGGGCCGGTCTGGTGATCGACGGGAAGATCTACCGGGGGCCCGGCGGCACCGCCGGGGAGATCGGGCACATCACGCTGGACGAGTCCGGGCCGGTCTGCCGCTGCGGCAACCGCGGCTGCCTGGAGACCTTCACCGCCGCCCGCTATGTGCTCCCGCTGCTGCGCTCCAGCCATGGCAGCGACCTCACCATGGAGGGCGTCGTCCGCCTCGCCCGGGACGGCGACCCGGGCTGCCGCCGGGTGATCGCCGACGTCGGACGGCACATCGGCAGCGGCGTCGCCAACCTCTGCAACCTGCTCAACCCCAGCCGGGTCGTCCTCGGCGGCGACCTCGCCGAAGCCGGTGAACTGGTGCTCGGCCCGATCCGCGAATCCGTCGGCCGCTACGCCATACCGAGCGCCGCCCGCCAACTCACCCTGCTCCCGGGCGCGCTCGGCGGCCGGGCGGAGGTGCTGGGCGCGCTCGCCCTCGCGCTCAGTGAGATGGGTGATTCGGCACTTTTGGACGGCACCCTCACGTCCGCCGCACCCGCCTTCACTTAGAGAACGTATGGCACCGTTGCCATCTCGTTAAGGATTTACTTCTTGACGCCGTACGTGTGGCCGAGTTGACTTCCAGCCACCTCGGCCGCAACGACGCGGCCTCGTCAGGGAGGTTTCTGAAGTGAACACGCGTATGCGTCGTGCCGCAGTAGCCGTCGCAGCAGGTGCGATGGCCGTCTCGCTCGCCGCCTGTGGCAGCGCCGAGGAAGCGGGAAGTGACAGCGCCGACTCCAGCAGCTCCGCCCCCGCGAAGGGTGATGACATCAAGGTCGGCCTTCTCCTCCCGGAGAACAAGACCGCCCGCTACGAGAAGTTCGACCGCCCCCTGATCGAGAAGAAGATCAAGGAGCTGACGAACAACAAGGCGGAGATCCAGTACAACAACGCCCGCCAGGACGCCAACCTCCAGGCCCAGCAGGTCGACACGATGATCACCAACAAGGTGGACGTGCTGATCCTGGACGCCGTGGACGCGAAGGCGATCAAGAACTCCGTGCAGAAGGCCGTCGACGCCGGCATCGAGGTCGTCGCCTACGACCGGCTCGCCGAGGGCCCGATCAGCGCCTACACCTCCTTCGACAACGTCGAGGTCGGCAAGACCCAGGGCGAGGCCCTCCTCGCGGAGCTGGGCGACAAGGCCGGTGACGGCGAGATCGTCATGATGAACGGCTCCGTCACCGACCCGAACGCCGCCATGTTCAAGGAGGGCGCGCACTCCGTCCTCGACGGCAAGGTCACCGTCGGCAAGGAGTACGACACCAAGGAGTGGTCGCCGGACAACGCCAACGCCAACATGGAGGCGGCGATCTCGGCGATCGGCAAGGACAAGATCGTCGGCGTCTACTCCGCCAACGACGGCATGGCCGGCGGCATCATCACCGCCCTGAAGGCCGCCGGGATCGACGTCCCGGTCACCGGCCAGGACGCGGAACTGGCCGCGGTGCAGCGGATCGTCGCCGGTGAGCAGTTCATGAGCGTCTACAAGCCGTACGCCCCCGAGGCCGACGCCGCCGCCGAGATGGCCGTCGCGCTCGCCAAGGGTGAGCCCCTGGACGCCGTCGCCAAGGACAAGGTCTCCAGCGACAGCGCCACCGACGTCCCGTCCGTCCTGGTCCCGGTCACCTCGCTGACCCAGGACAACATCAACGACACCGTCATCAAGGACGGCGTCTACACGGCCGCCGAGATCTGCACGGCCAAGTACAAGGCCGCGTGCGACGAGCTGGGCATCGGCTGAGCACCGACTCCGTATCGACTGATCACCGGCTCGACAGCGGCTGAGCTTCGGCTCGGCACCGGCTGATCACCCGCTCGGCAGCGACCGAGCCCCGGTCGGCCCGAAGAACTCCTCCGGCGCCCCGTATCCCGCCCCGCTAAGCAGTGCGGGGCGCCGGACGGAATCTTCCTCCCCCCACCAGTCCCCCCAGTCTTTGCAGAACCCTTCCGCCGGGTCAGGCGGCGAAGGAGATGGTTCACGTGTCCGCTACGCCCGTGCTGGCGTTGCGCGGGGTCTCCAAGCGGTTCGGTGCCGTCCAGGCGCTCACCGACGTAGAGCTTGAGGTCCACGCCGGTGAGGTGGTCGCCCTGGTGGGCGACAACGGCGCCGGAAAGTCCACGCTGGTCAAGACGATCGCCGGCGTGCACCCCATCGATGAGGGTGTCATCGAATGGGACGGCCGGGCCGTCTCGATCAACCGGCCGCACGACGCCCAGTCCCTGGGTGTCGCGACCGTCTACCAGGATCTCGCCCTGTGCGACAACATCGATGTCGTCGGCAACCTGTTCCTCGGCCGTGAGCTGAAGCGCTTCGGGGTGCTGGACGAGGTCGAGATGGAGCGCCGCTCGCGCGAGCTGCTCCAGACGCTGTCGATCCGCATCCCCAGCGTCCGTATCCCGATCGCCTCGCTCTCCGGCGGTCAGCGCCAGACCGTGGCCATCGCCCGCTCCATGCTCGGCGAGCCCAAGCTGGTCATCCTCGACGAGCCCACCGCGGCGCTCGGCGTCGAGCAGACCGCGCAGGTGCTCGACCTCGTGGAGCGGCTGCGCGAACGCGGCCTCGCGGTCCTGCTGATCAGCCACAACATGGCCGATGTCAAGGCCGTCGCCGACAAGGTGGCGGTGCTGCGGCTGGGCCGCAACAACGGCGTCTTCGAGGTCAGGACGACCTCCCAGGAGGAGATCATCTCCGCCATCACCGGCGCCACCGACAATGCCGTGACCCGCCGTGCGGCGCGCGCGACCGGGGAGGTATCCCAGTGAGCAGCCTTGACAAGACCTCCCCGGCGGACGCGACGCCTGTGGGGAACCCCGAGGCCGCCGCAGCCGCGGTGACCGCCGTCGACCCGCGGCTGCTGGTCCGCGAGCAGGGCTTCGCCGGATACCTCGGCGAGTTCAAGCGCAAGATCCGCGCCGGTGAGCTGGGCTCGATACCGGTGATCATCGGCCTGATCGTGATCTGCGTCGTCTTCCAGAGCATGAACTCGGCGTTCCTGTCGGCGCAGAACATCAGTGACATCACCGTCACCATGGTCGGCACCGGCATGATCTCCGTCGGCATCGTCTTCGTGCTGCTGCTCGGCGAGATCGACCTGTCCGTCGGCTCGGTCAGCGGCGCCGCCAGCGCCATCGCGGCCGTCCTCGCGGTCAACCAGGGCTGGCCCGAGTGGGCGGCGGTGCTCTTCGCGATCGGCGCGGGCGCGCTGATCGGCGCGGCGCACGGCTTCTTCTTCGCGGTGCTAGGCGCCCCCGCCTTCGCGGTCACGCTCGCCGGGCTGCTGTTCTGGCTCGGGTTCATGCTCCAGACGCTGGGCGAGAACGGCACGATCAACCTCGACAGCGACGGTCTGATCGGCAACCTCACGACGTACTTCTTCACGGATGTGGCCGCCGCGTACGGCCTCGCGGCCGTGGTGACCGGTGTGTTCCTCGTGACGTCGTTCCTCGGGAACCGGCGCCGGGAGGCCGCCGGGGTGCCGTCGCGGCCGATGAGCGACACGCTGCTGCGGACCGTGGTGCTGGGTGTCGTCTCGTTCGCCGCCGCCTTTATGTACAACCAGTACAAGGGGCTGCCGCTCGCGACGGTGATCTTCCTGGTGTTCCTGGTCGCGACGGACTTCGTGCTGCGGCGGACGTCGTACGGGCGCAAGGTGTTCGCGCTCGGCGGCAGCGTCGAGGCGTCCCGCCGGGCCGGTATCAATGTCACCGCCGTACGGATCTCCGTCTTCGCGATCTCCGGTGGGTTCGCGGCGATCGGCGGGCTGTTCCTGGCGTCGAAGATCGCGTCCGCGAACCAGAGCGCGGGCGCGGGGGATCTGCTGATGAACGCCATCGCCGCCGCCGTCATCGGGGGAACGTCGCTGTTCGGCGGGCGGGGGCGGACGTGGAACGCGCTGCTGGGTGTGCTGGTGATCGTCTCCATTCAGTACGGGTTGCAGCTTGAGTCGATCGCCGAGCCGGTGAAGTACATGATCACGGCGGGTGTGCTGTTGACCACGGTGGTGATCGACTCCGTCACCCGGCGTACGCAGAAGACTGCGGGGCGGGCCTGATCGGGGGATCGCCGTAGGGGTTCCGGTGGGTTGCCGGGTGCCGGTCGGCCGTGGCTGGTCGCGCAGTTCCCCGCGCCCCTTAGGGGGTGGTGGTTGCCCGGCGATCCAAGAAGAGGCCCTCCAGCTGGTTTCAGTGCCCCGGCATCGAACACGGTGTCGGGGTACTGGTATGTCATACGTAAGGGTGCTTGTGGGTAGAGCCGATCGCGTGATGTATGACGCACGGTCCGGGCACCGGGGCTCGGGGCGGAAGATTAGACTCGACGAGCCCGGCAACCGCTCGAACGGCTCTACTGCAAGGAGGCACGGGTGCCGCTGTTGACCCGCATCAGGGGACCGCGTGATCTGGACCGGCTCAGCCAGGAGGAGCTGGAGCAGCTGGCGGGGGAGATCCGCAGCTTCCTGGTCGACGCCGTGTCCAAGACCGGCGGCCACCTCGGCCCCAACCTCGGTGTGGTGGAGCTGACCCTCGCCCTGCACCGGGTGTTCGAATCGCCCAAGGACAAGGTCCTCTGGGACACCGGCCACCAGGCGTACGTGCACAAGCTGATCACCGGCCGCCGCGACTTCGGCCGGCTGCGCGCCAAGGGCGGCCTGTCCGGCTACCCCTCGCGCGCCGAGTCCGAGCACGACGTCATCGAGAACAGCCACGCCTCGACCGTCCTCGGCTGGGCCGACGGACTCGCCAAGGCCAACCAGCTGCTGAAGCGGGACGACCATGTCGTCGCCGTGATCGGCGACGGCGCCCTGACCGGCGGCATGGCCTGGGAGGCGCTCAACAACATCGCCGACGGCGACCGGCCGCTGGTGATCGTCGTCAACGACAACGAGCGGTCCTACGCGCCCACCATCGGCGGCCTCGCCAACCATCTGGCGACCCTGCGCACCACCGACGGCTACGAGCGTTTCCTGGCCCGCGGCAAGGATCTGCTGGAGCGCACGCCGGTCGTGGGACGGCCGCTGTACGACACGCTGCACGGCGCCAAGAAGGGCCTGAAGGACTTCATCGCCCCGCAGGGCATGTTCGAGGACCTCGGGCTGAAGTACGTGGGCCCGATCGACGGGCATGACATCGAGGCCCTGGAATCCGCCCTGAACCGGGCCAAGCGGTTCAACGGGCCGGTCATCGTGCACTGCCTCACCGAGAAGGGGCGGGGCTACGAGCCCGCCGAGCAGGACGAGGCCGACCGCTTCCACGGCATCGGCCCCATCCACCCCGACACCGGACTGCCCATCAAGACGTCCGCCGCGAGCTGGACCTCCGTCTTCGGCGACGAGATGGTCAAGCTGGGACGCGAGCGCGAGGACATCGTCGCCATCACCGCCGCGATGCTCCAGCCGGTCGGCCTGAAGAAGTTCGCCGAGGAATTCCCCGAGCGGATCTACGACGTCGGCATCGCCGAGCAGCACGCCGCCGTCTCCGCGGCCGGACTCGCCACGGGCGGGGCGCACCCCGTGTTCGCGGTGTACGCCACCTTCCTCAACCGCGCCTTCGACCAGGTGCTGATGGATGTCGCCCTGCACAAGTGCGGAGTGACGTTCGTTCTGGACCGGGCCGGGGTGACCGGCGACGACGGCGCCTCCCACAACGGCATGTGGGACATGTCGATGCTCCAGGTCGTACCGGGCCTCAGGATCGCCGCCCCCCGGGACGCCGAGCAGTTGCGGGCGCAACTGCGCGAGGCCGTGGTCGTCGAGGACGCGCCGACCGTGCTGCGCTACTCCAAGGGCGTCGTCGGTCCCGCCGTACCCGCCGTGGGACGCGTCGGCGGCATGGACGTACTGCGCCAGCCCGGCACCGACACCCCGGACGTGCTGCTGGTCTCCGTGGGCGCCCTCGCGCCCATGTGCCTGGACATCGCCCGGCTCCTCGACCAGCAGGGCATCTCCACCACCGTCGTGGACCCCCGCTGGGTCAAGCCGGTGGACGAGGCCATGGCCCCGCTCGCCGAACGGCACCGCGTCGTCGTCACCGTCGAGGACAACTCGCGGGTCGGCGGGGTCGGCTCCGCCGTCGCGCAGGCGCTGCGGGACGCGGGAGTGGACGTACCGCTGCGGGACTTCGGGATTCCGCCCCGGTTCCTGGACCATGCCTCGCGCGCCGAGGTGATGGCCGAGATCGGGCTGACCGCGCCGGACATCGCCCGGCAGGTCACCGGGCTGGTCGCCAAGCTGGACGGCAAGTACGGACAGGCCGCCGCCAGCGAGGTCGAGGCCACGCGCGACTGACACGCACGGCTGTCGAGGCGGCACGCCGCCGGGACACCCGAACGGGGGGGGGGGTCGGGCCAGCGCCAAGGGTGTGGGTGGGGGGGGGGGGGGGGCGGGGGGGGGGGCGGGGGGGGGGGGGGGCGCCGCCCGAGGGCGAGGGCGGGGGGCGGGCGAGCTGCGCGGGCGACGCGGT
>NZ_JBHYUG010000030.1:0-52195 GCF_042749375.1 Streptomyces sp. NPDC059477
GTCCGTGGCGGATGCCCGACGTACCGCTCCGCGTCCCGCGGGCCCAGAGAACGGACCGGCCGGTCGTCAGCGGCGGGTCGGGAGCGGTGCCCGGCCCGCCATCAGCCGGTTGACCAGGGCGAGCAGCAGATCCCGGCTCGCCTGCTTGTCCCGCAGATCGCCCATGACGACGGGGACGTTCGGGTCGAGGTCGAGCGCGTCCCTGATCTCGGGCACCGTGCGGTCCTGGAATCCGTGGAAGCAGTTGACGCCGACCACGAACGGGACCCGGCGGCTCTCGAAGAAGTCGATCGACGCGAAACTGCTGGCCAGCCGCCGGGTGTCGGCGAGGACGACCGCGCCCAGGGCACCCTGCACCAGGTCGTTCCACATGAACCAGAAGCGTTCCTGCCCGGGCGTGCCGAAGAGATACAGGACCAGCTCGGACGTCACCGTGATCCGGCCGAAGTCCAGCGCCACGGTCGTGGTGGTCTTCTCCTCCACCCCGTCGAGGTCGTCCACGCCGAGGCCCGCGACGGTCAGCTGTTCCTCCGTGTTCAGGGGCGGGATCTCGCTCACGGCCCCGACCATGGTGGTCTTGCCGACGCCGAACCCGCCCGCGATCAGGATCTTCACGGCGGCGGGCGCCTTGACCGCCGTCGCCTGGGACACCGGTGCCCCGGTCTGCTGGTCGTCAGAGTCTGAGTAGGGCATCCTTCACCGCCTGAAGAAGAATCATGTCGGGTTCCTCGCCCATCACGACCGTGAGCGGCGGGCGCAGTGCCACTCTGCCCATCCCGAGCAGGTCGTCGACGAGGATCTTCGTCACCGCAATGGGCTGCCGCAGCCGGGCCGAGACCTCGGCGAGCGCCACCGGCGAGCGGCACTGCCTCAGGATCAGCCGGTGCTCGGGTTGCAGGCTGCGGTCGGTCTGCTGGTCGCCGCGCCCGGCGACGGTGGCGATCACCGTGATGAGGGTGAGGTCGTCCCGCGCCGAGGCCGTCCGCCCCTGAGTGATCGTGTACGGCCTGACCAGGCCCTCCTCCGCGTCATCGTCGTCCGCCGCCGTGTCGGCCCAGTGCCTCACTCACGTCCTCCCCCCGCTCCTGCACATGCCCCTGGACGACCCGCACCTCGGTGCCCAGATGCTGGCCCACCTGCTGGACGAGGGTGTCCATCGCGACGGCCATCACCTCGGCGTCCACCTCCTGGTCCGCGACGACCGCCAGATGGGTCCCCCGGCCGGCCGAGCTGATGAACAGCCACAGGGACTCCAGTTCGACGATGACCTGGTGGACGCCACCGCCGCCGAACACCTCGCCGATGCCGCGCGCCAGGCTCTGCTGACCGGTGGCGATGGCGGCCAGGCGTTCGGCGTCGACCCGGGCGACGCTGCTGGACTGGCTGACGACCAGCCCGTCGTCGGACAGCACCACGGCGTTCCGGGTGCCCGGAACCTGGTCGACCAGCCGGTCGAGCAGCCAGTCGAGGTCGGAGTTGGTGGCAGTGCTTCGCAGAGTCATCGTCCGTCTTCCTTCCGGGTCCCCTCGGGACCCGGGGCGGGGTGGTTGGGTTGTGGGTCGGAGGCCGGCCTGAGCCGGGCCGTCCGGGACTGGCGCTGGAAGGCTCCGACCGTGGCGCCGGAGCGGGCCCCGGTCCGCCTCGGCAGTGGCGGAACGCCCCCCATGGCCGTGGTCGGGTCCAGGTGCGGTGCCTCCTGGTACACGGGGGGAGGCTGCCGGAGTTCGGTGGCGAGACTGGCCTGCCGTACCCGACGGGGCAGCGGCTCGGTGTCCTGCCTCGGGGCGGCGGCGGGGGCCGGGGCGGGAACCGAGGGCGGCGGCGGGGGCGGGGGCGGGGTGGGCCGGGCCGGCGGTTCGACCCAGGCGCCGACGAGGGGACGGGTGAACGCCTCCCGGTCGCTGGGCCGGTGCCGCCGGGGATCGAAGAAGTCGTTCGGCTGATCGGCGGCGGCGTGCAGCGCGAGCTGGTCGGGGAAGGCCGTGGCATCGGCGGGCGGGTACTGCTCGGTGAGCGGTCCACCGTCGGCGATCAGCTCCCCGGGCACCAGGACGACCACCCGGGTGCCCCCGTAGGACGAGCGCCGCAGCTCCACCTTGAGGCCCAGGTTGGCGGAGAGCCGGGCCACGACGTACAGGCCCAGCCGGGCGTCGTCGGCGCGGGACATCACGTCCATCCGGGGCGGGTCGGCCATCAGCGCGTTCGCCGCGACGTACTGCTCGGCGTCCATGCCCATGCCGCGGTCCTCGATCTCGATCGCGACACCGCGTCCCACCTGGGACGCCCGCACCTCGACCGGCGTCGGCGGCTTGGAGAAGGTCACCGCGTTCTCCATCAGCTCCGCCAGGACGTGCACCAGCGGACCGACGGCACGCTCGGACAGCCATGCCTCGCCGTCGGTGTCGATCTGGATGCGGCGGTAGTCCTGCACCTCGCCCTGCGCGGAGCGCAGGATGTCCAGCAGCAGCACGGGCCGGCGCCAGCGGCGCTGCGGCTGTCCGTTGCCGAGGATGACGAGGTTCTCCTCGTAGCGGCGCAGCCGGGCCGCCAGGTGGTCGAGGTCGAACAGCCCCTGGAGGACCGCCGGGTCCTCGTGCTGGCGCTGCATCTCACCGAGCCGCTTGAGCTGCATGCCGATGAGCAGCTGGGTCCGCCGGGCGATGCGCTGGAGCAGCCGCTCGAAGCCGCGGTACAGCTCGACCTCGCGGACGGCGGTCTCCAGGGACGAGCTGCGGGCCTGGTTGAGGGCCTGGCCGAGCTGGCCGAGTTCGTCGTCGCCGTGCCGGATCTCGGGCAGTTCGGCGTCGGTGTCGACCTTCTCGCCCTGGCGCAGCCGCTCCACCAGGTCGGGCAGCCGGGTCTGGAGTTCCAGGGCCTCGGCGCGGAGCCCGAAGATCCGGCGGCGCAGGATGCCGGTCAGGCGCAGCGTGAACAGGAGCACCAGCAGCACGGCCGCCACGCTCACCGCGCCGTTGACGATCACCTTCGTCATCAGGTCGTCGAGTTGGTTCTGGACGGAGGTCTCGATGTCGTCGGCGAAGCCGGCGCCGGCCTGTTCCAGCTGGCCCGTGAGCGTGTCGAGGGTCTGCTGCCACTGCTCGCCGACCGAGGCGGCCACGGGCGTCCGGCCGCGGCTGTCGGCGTCCTCCGTGCTGAGGAGGCCGGTCTCGATATCGACCTTCTTCTCCCAGTCGGAACCGGACAGCACGCTCTCGTAGGGCTCGGCCCGCGCGGCGGACAGCTGCGGCACGACCTTGTCGTTGTAGATGTGCTTCTGGGCGCCGACCGCGCTGGTGATCTGGTAGCGCTGCCCACCGGAGAGTTCGCCGTTCGCCACACCGGAGGCGATGTACGCGTCCTCCCGCGAGATCATCTCCAAGCCCCACTGGGCGTCGATCGCCGCCCGGGAGACCGGGGCCTGCTCGGCGAACGTGCTGCTGAAGTCCTCGAACAACTGGAGGTTCAGGGTGACGATCGCGGTGTAGTCGCTGAAGGTCCCCTCCGCGTCGGCGGACCCCTGGTCCATGGCGTCGCGGTAGCCGGGAAGCTTCCCCAGAGCCTCGTCCAGCTCCTGGTAGCCCTCGGTGAGATCCGTCGGCACGGAATCGGACAGCGCTTCGAGGTCCTGTACGGACTTGTCGGTGAGGTCGCGCTGGCGCATGAGCGCGGACTGGTCCGCCCCGGGAGCGGCCAGTGCGATCGAGCTGAGCCGCCGCTCGTCCCGTACGGCGGTCATGAGGGCGAGGAGGGGATCGTCGAAGAGCAGGACCGCCTCTCGCCGGTCGTGGACGCTGCGCCAGTCCTCGTAGCTCTGAACCGAGTTGATGGTGCCCAGCGAGACCACCGCGAGGCAGGGCACCAGGGCAAGCGCGAACAGGATCGTCCGCAGTGACAACCGGCGTTCTGGAGCGCCCCCTTGTGCCGTCCGGCGGCTCGCGGTGCGTGTGGTGCGTGCGTGGAGTGCCACAGTGGTCCCCGGCATGTGAGTGATGACGGACGATGCCCGGAAGCAGTGGTCCGAGTCATGACAGGGCGGCAGTTTAGCGACTGATCAAAGGATCTCCCTATGGACTCAATAAACGATCTTCCTATGGATGGTGTGGATCGGTGCTTCTGACCCCAATTCCGGCTCTCCGGCTCTGATTTCCGGCTCCGGTTCCGACTCCGGCTTCGGTTCGGGCTCCGGCTTCGGCTTCGGTTCCGGGTTCCGCTCCGGGTTCCGCTCCGGGTTCCGCTATGGCGGTCCTACGGGCCCGTCCTGGACGTCAGTAGGACAGGCCGTGCCCCAGCGGATACAGCACCCGCCCGGGATCGTCCGCCCGCCGCACCGGCACCGGCAGCCTCCCCCGGGGCCGTGCCCTTCCGGCGATCACCCGTGCCGCCGCCCGCAGTTCCACGTCCGTCCAGGAGTAGGCGGCCAGGGCGGCGTGGACGCCGGGGAGGTGGGCCACGTCGTAGGGGTTGCGGACGGCCACGGCGACGACCGGCCGCCCGGTGGTCAGGAGGCGCTCCACGAGGGTCCTCTGGGCGCTGGTCGCCGAGATGTTGCAGGTGGCGACGACCACGGCGTCCGCGTCCGCCGCCGCCGCGACCGCGCGGTCGACGGTGGCCGGTGCGGGGGACGTGCCGGTGGACAGGGCGGTCGCCGTGAAGCCCAGTTCGGTCAGCGCGGTGGCGAGGACGGCGGTGGGCGGGCCGGTGGTGCCGGTGGGGGAGTCCGGGTCGGCGCCCACCACGAGCAGGGTGCGGTGGGTGGCGGGGGCGAGCGGGAGCAGCCGGTCCCGGTTGACCAGGAGGGTCGTGGTGCGTTCGGCGATCAGGTCGGCCGCCGCCAGGTGCGCCCGCGTCCCGACCGCGCGGTCCACGCCGGACCGGCTGACGTACGGGGCGTCGAACAGACCCAGCCGCGCCTTCAGCCGCAGCACCCGCAGGATCGATTCGTCCAGGCGTGATGCGGGCAGTTCGCCGTCCTGGACGGCCTTCAGCACGGCGTTCCAGGCGACGTCCAGCCGGGGCGCGTTCAGCAGTACGTCCACCCCGGCCTTCAGCGCCAGCACCGGCACCCGGTCGTCCCCGTACTTCTGCCGTACGCCCGCCATGTCGAGCGCGTCGGTGACCACGACGCCGTCGTAGCCCAGCTCTTCGCGCAGGATGCCGGTGAGGATCGGGCGGGAGAGGGTCGCGGGGTCGCCGGAGTCGTCGAGGGCCGGGACCAGGATGTGCGCGGTCATGATGGACTCGATCCCGGCCTCGATCGCCGCGCGGAACGGCACCGCGTCCAGCGTCTCCCACTCCTCGCGGCTGTGGGTGATCACCGGGAACCCGTAGTGGCTGTCGACGGCCGTGTCCCCGTGCCCGGGGAAGTGTTTGGCGGTGGCCGCCACCCCGGCCGACCGGTAGCCGGTCACCTCGGCCGCGACGAGGGCGGCCACGGCGTGCGGGTCGGCGCCGAAGGAGCGGACGCCGATCACCGGGTTGGCCGGGTCGACGTTCACATCGGCGACGGGGGAGTAGTCCTGCCGGATGCCCATCGCCCGCAGTTCGGAGCCGGAGATCCGGCCGAGCCGGCGGGCGTCGCCGGGCGAGCCGCCCGCGCCGATCGCCATCGCCCCCGGCAGCAGGGTCGCGGGGCGGCCGATCCGGGCCACGGCGCCGTGCTCCTGGTCAGTGGAGATCAGCAGCGGGAGACCGCGCGGGCGGGTCAGGGAGGCGTTCTGGAGGCCGTTGGACAGGCTCGCGATCTGGTGCGGGTCGCGGGTGTTGTGCGCCCAGGCGAAGTAGATGATCCCGCCGAGGTGGTAGCGGGCGACCAGTTCGGCCGGGGTCCGTACGCCCAGCTCGCGCAGATTGGTGTCGATGTCCGCCTGATCGGGGGCGGTGGCGGAGTGGCCGTACGCCCGCGAGACGAAGAGCTGCCCGACCTTCTCCTCCGGGGTCATCCGGGAGATCAGGGCACGGAGTTCGCGGTCGGGGTGCCGGGCGGCGGCCCGGGCCTCGGTGCCGATCGCCAGGGTCACGGTGGCACCGGCCGTGGCGGCGAGGACGGTACGTCTGGAGGGCACGTGCGCTCCTTCCGGAGGTGATCCGCTGACGGAAACTTCCCGGAAGTCACCACGGTCGGGGAAGTTTCCGCCGGTCAAGGGAGTGCACGGTAACCGCTGAAGGGGCCCGCCTCCTGGAATCCGGGGGTGCGGGGGTGTGTCGGGGTGTGTCGGTGGTGCTGGACCCCCGTCGGCCCCTTCGGCGACGATCACCCCATGACCTCGTACCTCATCCTCCACGGCTGGCAGAACCACCGACCCGAGCAGCACTGGCAGCACTGGCTGGCCGACCGGCTCGACGCACTGGGCCACCAGGTCGTGTACCCGCAGCTGCCGGATCCGGACGAACCCGAGCTGGAGGTGTGGCTCGCCGAGTACGGCCGTCATCTCGCCGCGCTGGCGGGGCCGGAGCGGGTCGTGGTGGCGCACAGCCTGTCGGTGCTGACCTGGCTGCACGCGGTCGCGCGGGGCATACCGCAGGACATCGACCGGGTCCTGCTGGTGGCCCCGCCGTCGTACCGCGTCGTCGCGGATCTGCCCGAGGTCGCCGCCTTCGGCCCGCCGCCGCTGGACGTGACCCTGCGCGGCGCCCGGATGGTCGGCACCGACAACGACCCGTACTGCCCGGAGGGCGCGGGCCCGCTCTACGCCGGTCCGCTCGGCATCCCGGTGGACGTCCTGCCGGGCGCCGGGCATCTGGATCTGCCGGCGGGGTACGGGGCGTGGCCGGGGGTGCTGGACTGGTGCCTGGACGGGGAGGCGCGGGTCACGGGGAAGGCATGACGGGGTGTGGGCCGGGCCGCGCGGGTCCGGCGTCGGGGACACCGGTCCCGGTCATGGTCGCTGGTTCCGTGCGAGGGGTGGGGTCCCGGTCGTGTCCGGGACCCCGGCCCGCTCAGCCCGCAGGGCGGGCTCAGGCCGCGTCGTGCAGCAGCCGTCCCAGGTGGCGGCTTCCGTCCGCCAGCAGTTCCGGCAACGGCTTCGCCGCCTCGTACCAGCGCTTCTCGTACTCCCAGCACAGCCAGCCGTCCCACCCGTTGCGGGAGAGCACCTCGACGCACTCGGCGAGCGGCAGGATCCCGGCGCCGAGCGCCAGCGGGGTGGTGTCCTCGGCGGACGCGATGTCCTTGACCTGGACATAGCCCAGGTACGGGGCGAGCGCGGCGAAGGTCTGCGCGGGCTGCTCCCCGCCGAGCCAGGTGTGCATCACGTCCCACAGCGAGCCGACGCTCCGCTCGCCGGAGGGTCCGAGCCGCCGGCTGACCGGCCCGAGCACCCGGGCGGCCTCGGTGCCGGTGCGATGCGAGTCATGGGTCTCCATCAGGATGCGTACGCCGGAGTCGGCCGCGTACCGCGCGCCCTCGGCCAGCCGGCGCACCGCCGCGGCGTCGGACTCGGCCGCGTCCTGCTGCGGGTCGGCGCCCGGGAAGACCCGGACGTACGGTGCCCCGACGTCTTTCGCGAGGTCGAGCAGGGTGCGCAGTTCGTCGAGTACGGGGCCGTCGTCGCCCGGCGCGGCGACCCGTACGTATCCGGCGAGGCCGAGCAGTTCGATGCCGGAGGAGGCGAACCCGGCCGCCGCGGCGGACCGTTCGGCCGGGCCGATGCCGGGGTGGACCGGCTCCTCGGGGTGGGCGCGCAGTTCGACGCCGTGGTAGCCGTGCCGGGTGGCGAGTGCCAGCACGTCGGACAGGGGGAGGCCGGGGACTCCCAGCGTGGAGAAGGCCAGCTTCATACTGCCGGACCCTACTCGTCGGTCGGGTCTTCCGTCTCGATCAGGCCGGATCAGGGAGCGGGGTCTGGTGCCGTGCGACGCAAGGCGGAGGAGGGAGCCGGGGCGGAGCCCTGGTGACCGACGACAACGCCGCGAGGCGCGGTGCCAGGGCCCGCGAGCCCGGCATGATCGAGACGAGAGGCCCTAGGCTGCCGCGCGCAGCTCCAGTCGCCAGTCCTGGCCGACCAGGTCCTTTCCGAACGACCGGTGCGGCTGCTGAGCGACCAGCACGAACCCATGGCGCTGATAGATCCGCCGGGCGGCCGTGAGGATGTCGTTGGTCCACAGCACCAGGTCCCGGTAACCGGCCGCGCGGGCGAAGTCGGTGACCGCCGTGACCAGCAGGTCCCCGATGCCGAGCCCGCGCGCGTCCGGTTCCACCAGCAGCAGCCGCAGCCGCGCGGTGGCGGGCGCCTCGTCCCGTACGCACAGCACGCACCCCACCGGACGGCCGTCCAGCTCGGCGATCCACGCCCGCTCCAGCCGCGGGTCGTGGTCCGCGGCGAAGTCGGCGACGATCCGGGCGACCAGGCCCTCGTAGTCGCCGTTCCACCCGTACTCGGCGGTGTACAGCGCCGCGTTGCGCTGCACGATCCAGCCCAGGTCGCCGGGGACGGGCGCGCGCAGCACCACGTCCTCGGGGCGGGGCGCTCTGCCGTCGCCGAGGAGCGTACGGACCGTGCGCAGCGCGTCCGAGAGACGGGGCCGGTCGGCCGCGGGCACGGTCGCCAGCAGTGCGCCCACCGTCGCCCGGGCCCGCTCCTCCAGCAGACCGGCGGCGGACCGGCCGCCCGCGGTGAGGCCGATCCGGCGGCGCCGGGAGTCCTGCTCGCCGGGCCCGCGCTCGATCAGCCCGTCCTGCTCGAACTTGTTCAGGATCCGGCTGAGATATCCCGCGTCGAGATGCAGTTGGGTGCGCAGATCGGCCGCGTCGACGTGGGGCGCGTGCGCGAGTTCGTACAGGACGCGGGACTCGGTGAGGGTGTAGGGGGCGTAGGTGTGGCGGCCGTAGTCGAGGGCGCCGATGAGGTGGGTGTAGAAGCGGTTGAAGGAACGGATGTCCTGGACGGTCATGGTGGGCCCCGGGGGTGGAGAGGCGGCGGCGATCGAGAGACGAGATATCTGACTCAGTCAGAGAAATCTTAGGCCGGGGCCACGGGCGCGTCCATGGCGTGCCGTGCGGGTGGAGGGGGGCGCCGCTCTTCCGTACGGGCGGGGGGTGGGTGCCCTGGTCCGTAAGGGCGGGGTGGGTGCCCAGTCCATGCGGGCGGGGGTGGGTGCCCCATGTCCGTACGGGCGGACGGCAGTCGCCGCAATCACCCTCTATCGGGCACGAAACGCTCACAGTCAACGCACAGCTTTCGATCAGTCCATCCCCCGAGCTTGACTCAGCGTCACCATGGCCACTTAACTCACACCTTGAGATTTGCGCGCGGATCCCATCCCCACCGCGTGGCCAACTCCCCAAAAGCCTCACCCCCCGCTTTTTTCCACCCCCATCCCCCACTCCTCCAGGCAGGAATCCCCGCATGCCGGACTCCCTCCACCGCAAGCATTTCTGGACCCGCCGCAAGGTGCTCGGCGCGACCGCCGGTGGCACCACGGCCGCCGCCCTCGGCGCCTTCGCGGCCCGCGCGGCCACCACCTCCGACGTGAGCGCCAGCGCCAGCCCGCCCGGCGATGTGGTCGGGAAGATCACCGTCGGTTACCAAGGGTGGTTCGCCTGCAAGGGCGACGGCGCCCCGATCAACGCGTGGTGGCACTGGAGCCCCAACAGCGCCCAGCCGCCCTCCCCGTCGAACCACACCATCACCGCGTGGCCCGACGTCCGCGACTACACCAAGACGTACACCACGGCGTACGCGAACCTCGGCAACGGCCGCGCGCCCACGGTCTTCTCCTCGTACGACCAGCAGACCGTGGACACCCACTTCCTGTGGATGCAGCAGTACGGCATCGACACCGCCGCCCTCCAGCGCTTCAACCCGATGGGCGGCGAGGGCCCCACGCGGGACGCGATGACCACCAAGGTGCGCAGCGCCGCGGAGAAGTACGGCCGCAAGTTCTACATCATGTACGACGTCACCAGTTGGACGGCCTTCCAGTCGGAGATCAAGACCGACTGGACGAACAAGATGAAGGCCCACACGTCGAGTACGGCCTACGCCAAGCAGAACGGCAAGCCGGTGGTCTGCCTCTGGGGCTTCGGCTTCAACGACCCCAAGCGCAACTTCACGCCCGCCGCCTGCCTGGACGTCGTCAACTGGTTCAAGAACCAGGGCTGCTACGTCATCGGCGGCGTCCCCACCTGGTGGCGTACCGGCAACAACGACTCGCGCGCCGGTTTCAGCGGCGTCTACCACGCCTTCAACATGATCTCCCCGTGGATGGTCGGCCGGATCGGCAACGTCGCCGACTCCGACAACTTCTACAACGTGGCGACGGTCCCCGACCTCGCGGAGTGCGCCAAGACCGGCATCGACTACCAGCCGTGCGTGGTCCCCGGCGACGTGGGCGAACGCCAGCGCGCGCACGGCGATTTCATGTGGCGGCAGTTCTACAACGTGACCCGCGCCGGGTCGCAGGGCATCTACATCGCGATGTACGACGAGTACAACGAGGGCAACCAGATCGCCAAGACCGCGGAGTCGCAGAGCTGGATCCCCACCGGCTCGGGCCTGCTGGGCCTCGACGAGGACGGCACGGCCTGCTCCTCGGACTACTACCTGCGCCTGACGGGCGACGGCGGCCGGATGCTCAAGGGCCAGCTGGCCGTGACGGCGACCCGGCCCACCACGCCCTTCGTCACGGGCACCTCCGCCGGTCTCCCGGCCGTCGCCACGATCACCCTGCGCTCCCGCGCCAACAACAAGTTCGTGACGGCGGAGAACGCGGGCACCTCCGCGCTGATCGCCAACCGCGACGCGGCCGGCGGCTGGGAACGCTTCGACCGGCTCGACGTGGGCGGCGGCAAGATCGCGCTGCGCGCCCGCGCCAACGGCCGTATCGTTTCCGCGGATTCCGCCGGCGCCGCCGCCCTGATCTCCAACCGGGTCGCCATCAACGCCTGGGAGACCTTCAAGCTGGTCACCAACGCCGACGGCACGGTGAGCCTGCTCGCGGACGCGAACGGCCGGTATGTCACGGCGGCGGGCGCCGGGGCGTCGCCGCTGATCGCGAGCAGTACGACGATCGGGCAGTCGGAGAAGTTCGACCTGGCGACGGTCTGAGCGGTGCCGCTGGGCGCTACCGCTTCACCTGCGGTGGCGTCCCCCGCGTCCACAGGGGCCGGACGGCGATCCGGCTGAACCGCCACCCGTCCGGCGTCCACCGCAGGTCGGCGTCGAAGAAACCCCCGACGGTGAACAGGGTGTCGTCGGCGTAGACATGCGTCATCAGCGCGTTCCAGGAGACCCGGGCGGTGCCACCGCCCGGGTCGTGCGCGTCGACGAGAATCCCGGACGCGATGTGCTGTGTGACGGCGAACGGCGCGAGCGCCTCTTCGGCCCCCCGCGCCGCGTCGGCCCCCACCCCGGCCCCGACGGGCGTCTCCATCCGCACGTCCTCGGTGACGAACTCGCGCATCCGGTCGGGCTGAAGGTCACGGGCGTCCAGGGCGCGGAAGAGGCGGTGGACGAGGTGGTGGACGAGGGTGGGGTCGGGGGCGGCATCGGGGGCGGTTTCCGAGGTGTCGGTCATGGCGCGAGCCTCGTATGTCAAGCGGGCTTGAGGTCAAGGGGGGAGGGGCTGGGGTCTGCGCGGGCCTGAGATCAACGCCGGGCTTTAGGCCAGCGCGGGGCCTGAGATCAACGCAGGGCTTGGGGCCAGCGCAAGGCCCTCACGTCAACGCAAGGCGATGAGTCCCACGTCCGTCGGCGCGAAGCCGCAGGCGTCCAAGCAGAAGCCGCGCAGCCGTTCCTCGAAATCGACGTGCAGCCACTCGCAGCCCGCCGCACGGGCGTGGGTGACCGCGTGGGCGACCGGTCCGGCGCCGATACCGCGACCGCGCAGGTCCACGGCGACCATGGTGTCCAGCACGAACGCGTGCACCCCGCCGTCCCAGGCGACATTGACGAACCCGGCGAGCCGCCGCCCGTCGCCCTCGTGGGCGCAGACCCACCCCAGGCTGTGCCGCCGTACCTGCGCCGACCAGTCCTCGGACAGTACGGCGTGCCCGAACGCCTCGGCGCGCAGCGCGTTGACGTCGTCGTTGTCGAAGTCGCCGCGCCATGCGTACGTGAGGGGCATGGGGCGGAACGGTAGGCGCCGCTGATGACTCTCCTGGTCCTTGGGACTGGGCTCCGCAGGGGTCCGTAGGCCGTCCCGTCGCCCGGTCGTCCCGTCGTCCGGCCGTCCCGTCGCCCCGTCGGCCTTGGGCCGGTCCGGGCGCTCCCCGCCGGAGGCATCACGCAGCCGCAGGTCACTCCCCGCGCGCAGGCCCGGAGGACTGCCGTACCACCAACTCCCCCCGCACCTCCGCCACCCCACCCGCGGGCGCCTCCTCGCGCCCCATGGCGATCCGCCCCGCCCGCGCGCCCGCCTCCGCGAGCGGCAACCGGACCGTCGTCAGCGCGGGAACCGCGTCCACGCTGAACGGAAGGTCGTCGAAACCGACCACCGAGACATCGTCCGGAACCCGCCGCCCCGCCTCCCGCAGCGCGGCGCACGCCCCCAGCGCCACCGAGTCGTTCGCGGCGACCACCGCCGTCAGTGATGGATCGGCGGCGAGCAGTTCCCGGGTGGCCTCGTACCCCGAACGCCGGTCGTAGCCGCCGTGCACCGTCCAGCGCGGGTCCTCGGCGACCCCCGCCGCCGCCAGCGCGGCCCGATGCCCCTCCAGGCGGTGCCGGGTCGTCGTACGGTCCGCCGGACCCGCGAGATACCCCATCCGCCGATGCCCCAGCCCGAGCAGATGTTCCGTCAGCTCCCGCGCGCCGTCACGGTTCCCGAAGGCCAGCGTCACCACGTCCGCGTCCGGCACCGGAAGGCGCCCGCACAGCACCACGCGCGTCCCCGCGTCGGTGAGCCTGCGCAGCTTCGCCGCCACCGCCGCCCCGTGCGTCGCGTCCTCCACCGCACCGCCGGTCAGCACGACCGCCGCCGCCCGCTGGCGTTGCAGCAGCGTCAGATACGTCAGCTCCCGCTCCGGCGAACCCCCGGTGTTGCAGACCACCGCCAGCCGCTCGCCGCCCGCGCGGCCCCCCGGCCCGCCGATCTCCGCCTGGATCGCGCTCGCCATGACGCCGAAGAACGGGTCGGCGATGTCATGGACCAGAATCCCCACGAGATCGGACGTCGCCGCCGCCAGCGCGCTCGCGGGACCGTTGAGCACATAGTCCAGCTCCTTGACGGCCCTCAGCACCCGCTCCCGTGTCGCCGCCGCCACCGGATAGTTGCCGTTCAGCACGCGCGACACCGTCGCGGGCGAGACCTGCGCACGGGCCGCCACGTCCGCCAGGGTCACCGTCATGTCGTCGTCCTCCGGTCGCACGTCTCTTGTCTTACGGGTTGATGGTCATGCCCTTGCCTGGACCACCGGGTCACCCCGATCCCCGGTCCCCCGAGTCACCGGATCGCCCCCGATCGCCGGGTCACCCGAGTCCCCTGGGTCATCCGGCCACCCCGATCGCTGGGTCATCCGAGTCACCGGGTCACCCGAGTCACCTGGGCCATCCGGCCACCCCGATCACCGGGCCACCCCGATCACCGGGCCACCCGATTCTCCAGGAGTCACCCCGATCACCAGATCGCCGGATCACCAGATCACTTGATCTTCGATCACTCGATCATCCGATCACTCAGCCCGGGCGCCAGGCCATCCAGACCAGTCGCCCCCCCCGGCCGAACCAGCCGCCAGGCCATCCGGACCAGGCACCCGCTCCCCCCAGGCACCCGCCCCCCCAGGCTCCCAGCTCCCCCAGACTTCCCAGCCCCAGATTCCCAGCCCCCCAGATCACCCAGATCGTCCAGATCGCCCGCCCCCCTTGTCCCACCCCGTGCGCAGAGGCTAGCGTCTAGGGCGATAGAAAGCGCTTACTGTCGCCCGCGAAGGGAACAACGTGACACGCAAGACGGTCCGCATCGCCATGAACGGCGTGACCGGGCGCATGGGCTACCGCCAGCACCTCGTCCGCTCGATCCTCGCCCTGCGCGAACAGGGCGGGCTCGACCTGGGCGACGGCACCACCCTGTGGCCGGAACCGATCCTCGTAGGACGGCGCGAACACGCCCTGAAGGCGCTGGCCGAACAGCACGGACTTGATCACTTCTCCACGGACCTCGACGCCGTCCTCGCCGACGACTCCGTCGACCTCTACTTCGACGCCCAGGTCACCTCCGCGCGCGAGGAGGCGATCAGGAAAGCGATCGAGGCCGGGAAGCACGTGTACACCGAGAAGCCCACCGCCACGGGACTCGACGGCGCCCTCGCGCTCGCCCGGCTCGCCCAGGAGAAGGGCATCAAGCACGGCGTCGTCCAGGACAAGATCTTCCTGCCGGGCCTGCTCAAGCTGAAGCGGCTCATCGACGGCGGCTTCTTCGGGCGGATCCTGTCCATCCGGGGAGAGTTCGGCTACTGGGTGTTCGAGGGCGACTGGCAGCCCGCCCAGCGCCCCTCCTGGAACTACCGCGCACAGGACGGCGGCGGCATCGTCGTCGACATGTTCCCGCACTGGGAGTACGTCCTCCACGAACTGTTCGGCCGCGTCACCTCCGTACAGGCCCTCGCCACCACCCACATCCCGCGCCGCTGGGACGAGAACGGCGAGCCCTACGCCGCCACCGCCGACGACGCCGCCTACGGCACCTTCGAGATCGAGGGCGGTGCGATCGCCCAGATCAACTCCTCCTGGGCCGTGCGCGTCCACCGCGATGAACTGGTCGAGTTCCAGGTGGACGGCACGGAAGGGTCCGCCGTCGCCGGACTGCGCACCTGCCGGGTCCAGCACCGCGGCACCACGCCCAAGCCCGTGTGGAACCCCGACCTCCCGGCCACCCACGCCTTCCGCGAACAATGGCAGGAGGTGCCCGACAACGCCGACGTCGACAACGGCTTCAAGGCACAGTGGGAACTGTTCCTGAGGCACGTGTACGCCGGCGCCCCCTACCACTGGGACCTCCTCGCCGGCGCCCGCGGCGTCCAGCTCGCCGAACTGGGACTGCGTTCCTCCGCCGAGGGCCGCCGCATCGACGTACCGGAGATCTCCCTGTGACGACGATCATCCGGCTCCCGGACGCCGGGGGCGAGCTGCGCGCCTACCACCCGCGCCCCGCACCCCTCGCCCTCTCCCCGGGCGCCGGTTTCCGCTCCCGTACGGTCTTCTCCGCGGCCCATGTCGTCGCCGATCCGTTCGCCGATGTCACGCCCGGCTCGCCCGCCGTGCTCGACTGGGACGCCACGCTCGCCTTCCGCCGTCATCTGTGGTCCCACGGGCTCGGTGTCGCCGAGGCCATGGACACCGCCCAGCGCGGCATGGGGCTGGACTGGGCGGGCGCGGCCGAACTGATCCGGCGCAGCGCCGCCGAGGCACGGGCCGTCGGCGGACGGATCGTTTGCGGCGTCGGCAGTGATCAATTGATCAGCACGGAGGCCGGGTACCCCTACGGAATCGATCAGATCCGAGCTGCGTACGAGGAACAACTGGCCGTGGTGGAGGAGGCCGGGGCGCAGGCCGTCGTCATGGCCTCGCGCGCGCTCGCCGCCGTGGCCCGCGGCCCCGAGGACTACCTGGAGATCTACGGGCAACTGCTGCGCCAGGCCCGCGAGCCGGTCGTCCTGCACTGGCTCGGGCCGATGTTCGATCCGGCCCTGGAGGGCTACTGGGGCTCGACCGATCTGGACGTGGCCACCCGGACGTTTCTCGATGTCATCGAGGCGCATCCGGACAAGGTCGACGGGATCAAGGTCTCCTTGCTCGACGCCCAGCGGGAGATCGATCTGCGGCGCGCCCTGCCGGACGGCGTGCGCTGCTACACCGGTGACGACTTCCACTACCCCGAACTGATCGCCGGCGACGACCAGGGCTTCAGCCATGCCCTGCTCGGCATCTTCGACCCCCTGGGGCCGCTCGCCGCACAGGCGGTGCGCGTTCTGGACACGGGGGACGTGATCGGTTTCCGCGAACTGCTCGACCCGACGGTGGAACTGTCCCGGCATCTGTTCCAGGCCCCCACCCGCTTCTACAAGACCGGAGTGGTCTTCCTGGCCTGGCTGGCCGGCCACCAGAGCCATTTCGCCATGGTCGGCGGCCAGCAGTCCGCCCGCTCCCTCCCGCACCTGGCCCGCGCGTACGAACTCGCCGACGGGCTCGGCCTGTTCCCGGACCCGGAACTCGCCCGGCGCCGGATGACGGACCTCCTCGCCGTGCACGGAGTGGCCCAGTGAACGGAACGGCAAAGTGAAGGAAGTGGGCCCAGTGAAGGAAGTGGCCCGATGAAGGGAGTGGTGCGCGCGATGGCCGCCGATCTGACCCGCTTCTCCATCAACCAGATGACGGTGAAGCAACTGTCCCTGCCCGAACTCGCCGAGGCGTGCGGCGAGCTGGGCATCCAGGGCGTGGGCCTGTGGCGCGCCCCCGTGCACGAGTTCGGGCTCGACGCCACCGCCCGCCTGATGCGCGACGCGGGGCTGAAGGTGACCACCCTGTGCCGCGGCGGCTTCTTCACCGCCCTCGATCCCAAGGAACGCGCGGCGGCCCTGGACGACAACCGCCGGGCCGTCGACGAGGCGGCCACCCTGGGGACGGACACGCTGGTCCTGGTCTCCGGCGGGCTCCCGGCCGGCTCACGGGACCTGCGCGGCGCCCGGGAACGGATCGCGGACGCGCTGGCGGAACTGGGACCGTACGCGCAGGAGCGCGGGGTCCGGCTGGCCATCGAACCGCTGCACCCGATGTACGCCGCCGACCGGTGTGTCGTCTCCACCCTCGCCCAGGCACTCGACCTGGCCGAGCGTTTCCCCGCCGATCAGGTGGGCGTCACCGTGGACACGTACCACATCTGGTGGGACGACCAGGCACCCGAACAGATCGCCCGCGCGGGCGCCGGAGGCCGGATCCACGCCTTCCAGCTCGCCGACTGGATCACCCCGCTGCCGGAAGGCGTGCTGGAGGGACGCGGACAGATCGGGGACGGCTCGATCGACATGCGCGAGTGGCGGGCGTACGTCGAGGCCGCCGGCTACACCGGACCGATCGAGATCGAACTGTTCAACACCGGACTGTGGGCACGGGACGGCCACGAGGTCCTGACCGAGACCGCCGAACGGTTCTTGATGTACGTGATCGACTGAACATCGACTGAACACGGTTCTGCGGACTCGGGGACTCCCAGGGGACGAAAATTCTCCGACCGAGCGTGCAACCGTTTCCCACACCGGCGGGTCGTACTTGGCGTCAGAACCTCTGGGGGGACCCCGGGGGGGGGAATCACAGGGGGTTCTGATTCAGGGAGGGGAAAGCAGGGGGGCCCGGTCGACGGACCGGGTCCCTCCCGTTTTCACCGCCGGTCACAGCCCGGCGACCTCCTCGGCCGTCGGATACGACTCCTGCGCCCCCGCCCTCGTCACGGCCGCCGCCCCGACCCGCGCCGCGTACGAGGCCGCCTCCACCAGGGACTCGCCCCGCCCCAGCCGCCACGCCAGCGCCGCGGTGAACGCGTCCCCGGCACCCGTCGTGTCCACGGCGTCCACCTTCACGGACGCCACCTGCGCGACCTCTTCCCCGGTCGCCACCAGCGCCCCTTCCGAGCCCAGCGTCACCACCACCGAACGCGGCCCCTTGGCGAGCAGCGACCGCGCCCAGTCCGCCGGGGAATCGCTCACGCACGCGTCGCCCAGAATCACCCGCGCCTCGTGCTCGTTGACGATCAAAGGATCACAGGCCGCGAGCACTTCCCCCGGCAGCGCCCGCGGCGGCGACGGATTGAGCACGAACCGGCTCCCGGGCGCCAGAGCGCGCACCACCTCCACGACCGTCTCCAGCGGGATCTCCAACTGCGCCGACACCACCCGCGGGGCCTGGAGGAGGCCGCCCGCGGCCTGCACGTCCTGCGGCAGCAGCCGCCCGTTGGCACCCGGCGACACCACGATGCTGTTGTCCCCGGACGGATCCACGGTGATCAGCGCGACCCCGGTCGGCGCGCCGCCGACCAGCACGCCCACGGTGTCCACGCCCGCCGCCCGCTGCGCGTCCAGCAGCAGCCGGCCGTGCCCGTCGTCGCCGACCCGGGCCAGCAGCGCCGTACGGGCACCGAGCCGGGCCGCCGCGACCGCCTGGTTGGCGCCCTTGCCACCCGGGTGCACCACCAGATCGGACCCGAGCACGGTCTCCCCGGCTCCGGGCCGCCGCGCCACCTGGACCACCAGATCGGCGTTGGCCGATCCCACGACCAGCAGGTCGTAGTCGTACATCAGTTGTCTCCCTCGATCGGTCGGCCGGCGAATTCGGCCACGTTGTCCTTGACGACCACAGCCTGGATGCCCTGGGCGGCCGGGGCCCCGCAGGAACGCCGTACGACCAGCCGCGCGGGCAGCGTCACGGAGTCGGGCCGCCGTCCCGCGATCACCTCGACCAGCGCCCGCACGGCGGCCCGCCCCAGTTCGCCCGTCGGCTGGGCGATCGCGGTGATCGGCGGATCGGTGTGCACGAACCACCGGATGTCGTCGAAAGCGACCAGCGCGATGTCGTCCGGAACCCGCAGCCCACGCGCGCGTACGGCGTCCAGCGCGCCCAGCGCCATCAGGTTGTCGGTGGCGAAGACGGCGTCGGGCGGTTCCGGCAGCGCGAGGAACCCCTCGGTGACCCGCCGCCCGCTCTCGGCCTGGAAATCGCCCTGCCCGATGTACACGTCCGGCACCGGCAGCCCGTACGCCGCCATGGCCTCCCGAAAGGCGGCGACGCGTTCGCTTCCCGTGGTGGTGGCGTCCGGCCCGGCGATGATCGCCACCCGCCGATGTCCGAGCGACCACAGATGCGCGACCAGATCCCGCACGGCGGCCCGCCCGTCGGACCGGACGACCGGCACGTCGACGCCCGGGAGCCACCGGTCCACGAAGACCATCGGCGTCCCCCCGCGCACGGCGTCCGCCATCAGCGACGACCCGCCCTCGGTGGGTGCTACGAGCAGCCCGTCGATACGCCGGTCGAGCAGTGTGCGTACGTGATGGTCCTGGACCTCGGGACGTTCGTCCGCGTTCCCGATGATCACGCTGTAGCCGAGCGAACGGGCCTCTTCCTCGACGGACCGGGCGAGTTCGGTGAAGTACGGGTTGAGCACATCCGGAATGACCAGACCGAAGGTGCGCGTTTGATCAGTCCGCAGCGATCGGGCGACGGCGTTCGGCCGGTACCCGAGCGCGTCGACGGCGGCCAGCACCCGCGTTCGCGCGTCCGCGCTGACCGAGGAATGGTCGTTCAGCACCCGCGACACCGTGGCGACGGACACCCCCGCCGCGGCGGCCACATCCTTGATGCTCGCCATTGCCGACCTGCCCGCCTGAAATCGATTACATCCCCCCGCACGAAGGATTGGAATCGATTACATGAACCAAAGACAAGGGACGAGAGCGGCACGAAATCAAATCGTGACCAGGGAGGTGAGGGGGAGGCACTGAAGCGATCGAAGCGATCACCCGGTGCGTCGAGGACGCGCACGAGCGCATGGCCGAGCAGGCGATTCCCGTCCCGAGCAACTCGGCCCCAAGGGACTACCCGGTCAACCATCCGAGCGGAGTCAGTGGCGCTCCAGGGCCTCCACACCCGCCCGCCACGCCGCCGTCAGGTCCACCCCGTCCGGAAAGCGGCCGTGGATCTCCAGAATCACCATGCCGTGAGCGAACGCCCAGATCGCTCGTGCTCGATCGATGTCGAAGTCGCACGCGCGCAGCAGCGGCATCGCCGCGCGCTCCTCCAGCCCTTCGGGCAGTGCGTGCCGGGGCAACGGGCCCTCGGTGGCGAGGCAGTAGAGGTGCGGGTGGGCGAGGGCGTCGGCGCGGTAGGCGTCGGCGAGGGCGGTGAGGAGAGTGGGGGCGGTGGCGGACCGCGCGTATCGGGTCTCCGCCGCTTCCATCGTCCGTGCCGTTTCGATCAGGCTCAGGGCGATCAGTTCCACCTCCACGGCGGCCTTGTCGGGGAAGTGCTTGTACAAGGAGGGCGCTTTGATGCCCAGGTGTTCGGCGAGCGCGCGCGTGGTGAGTGCGGCGAGGCCCGACTCCTCGACCAGGACCCGCGCGGCGTCGACGATCTCCCTGGCCCGGGGGGTGAGCCGCGCCGAGGGATCGGTGGGGTCGCCCTCGGGAGGATTCGCGCTGGTCCGCCGCCGCTCAGCCACGCTGGAAACCGTCCTTCGCCCGCAGTCCGTACCCGAAGGCGCGATCGTACGAGATGTGGGCGAGCCAGGCGCACAGAGCCGCGAAGAGCGGCGCCCATTCCTTGGGCGCGGTGAAGGAGTAGAGCACGGCGAGGCCGAAGGGGATCAGCGCCCGGTGCGCGAGGTTGTAGTAGGGGACCGCCCGCGCGGGAAGCTGCCCCCTGGCGAGCCCCGGCGCCTCGCGGACGGCGATCAGCATGGTCAGATCGGGCGCGATGAAGAACACCACCGCCATCAGGATCGCCGGCCAGCCGTGATTGACCCCTTCCAGGATGGCGAAGGCCGTCCAGAACAGGGCGGCGGCGAAACAGAGTGCGCGGAGCGGGCCGCTCGGCGAGGAGCGAGTGGGGCCCTGCGGCTGAGCGGCGGCCCGGGTCTGGACGGCGGGGGTGAGCGTGGATGACTTCATGGGTCGGCGTTCCTTGGGTCTGTGGGCCCAGCCAGATTGGCTAATGCCGTTAGCCAGACTCTAAGGCTAATGCTGTTAGCCGTCAACCGGTGCGAATGGTGACGGCGGAGCCGCTGTCGGTGTTGGAGATGCCCTACGGCGCCTCGACGCCGGAGATCCGGTACTTGCTCACCTCGGCGTCGCGGATCTGTGCCGTCTGCTCGGGTTCCGGGCCCGCGCCACGGAAGCGGGCGAGATCCTCATCGGTCTCCCAGCGCTCGTACACGTTGATCCGATCAAGCTCGATCAGATCGGCCGACAGGGCGAAGTCAAGGCACCCGGCGGCGGCCCTGGCCTGCTTGACGACCTCCGTGCACCCGGCGAGATAGGCGTCGCGGTCACCGGCGTCGACCCACAGCTTCCCGGAAATGATGATCATGGCGCTCCTTGCGTGGTGTGACCGTCCATCGTCGCGGCCACTGCGGGGATAGACCGCGGCGGCACACCAGACTCATCGGTCACGCCCAGGCGGGGGACGTCCGGCGCGCGGGCCCGCTAGGCGGCGGCCAATTCACACCACACGTACTTGCCCTTGTCACCGAACCGGGAGGACGGCTGCCAGCCCCAGCAGTCCGCGCAGGCGACGATCATCCCGAGCCCGCGCCCGTCCTCCACGTCCCCGAGCTGTTCGAGCGGCTTGGGCGGCTCGGGCGGTTCCGGATCCGCGTCCCAGGCCCCGATCCAGACCATGCCGTACGCGGTCCGCCGCACCCGCAGAGCGGCGGAACCGTCCGTGTGCCGTACGGCGTTCGAGACCAGCTCGGTGGTGACCAGTTCGGCGATGTCCACGAGCTTGATCAGCCCATGCATGGTCAGGATCATCCGCAGAGTACGACGGCACACCGTGACCGCTCTGAGGTCGTTGGGGATGTGGAGCGTGTAGTCCCAGGTTTCCGGCATGGGTGATCAACTCCGTTGGGGTGGGGGGATTTCGCGTGCGGTGGCATGCCGCAGCCGCCTTGGCGGGGCGATGCGGTGCGCTTCCGCTACGTGTGCGATGCATCACTGACGGTAGGGGTAACCTGTAATCCGGAGCAAGCCGAACGCGAGATCCGTCCCCGAAAGAGGAGAAGCAGCTCATGGTCCAGCGGCGCGAGCCAACCGCACGTCAGGTGCGCCTGGGGACGGAACTTCGCAGACTCCGAGAGGCGGCCGGACTCACGGCCGTTCAGTCAGCGGCGCTGCTCGGAGTGAACCGAGTCCAGATCAGTCACATCGAGTTGGGGCTCATCGGTGTCAGCGAGGAGCGACTGCGCCGGTTCGCCTCCCACTACGCCTGCACCGATGCGAAGTTCATCGAGGCGCTGGTCGGGATGGCCACGGACCGGACACGGGGTTGGTGGGAGGAGTACCGGGGTCTGCTGCCGACGCCGTTCTTGGACCTGTCCGAGCTGGAGCATCATGCTCGGTTTCTCCGTCACGTAGCGGTTCTTTACGTGCCTGGCCTCTTGCAGACCGAGGACTACTCGCGGGCTGTGTTCTCCTCCAGGCTGCCCGAACTGACCGACGGCGAAGTTGAGCTGCGCATCCAGCACCGACGGGCGCGTCAGCGGTTCACCATCTCGTACGAAGCGGTGCTCCACGAGGCAGCACTTCGGATTCGCGTGAGCGACCGTGCCGCCTCAAAGGCCCAACTGGCCCAACTCCTTGAACTCTCAGAAGCGGATCACATCACCCTGCGGGTGATCCCCTTCGACCTGGAGCACTTCGCCAGGGCTTCGAGCACCATGACGTACGTGGGTGGTCCTTTGCGCAAGCTGGATACGGTGGTGCGCGACGCGCCGCACGGTTCCGTCTTCCTCGACTCCGAAGCTCAGCTCAACAGCTATCGAACGCGCTTCCATAAAGTGGAGGACGTATCGCTTGAACCGTACCGGTCGCGGGACTTCATCCACGAGCTGGCCAAGGAGCTGTGAGGCACCTCATGACCATCCCTGACAACTGGCGGAAGTCGTCGTACTCCGGCGAGGGTGACGGCAACGAATGCGTCGAGATAGCCAACACCCCCACCCACACCGCCATCCGCGACTCCAAGAACCGTACATACGGCGCCCTCGCCTTCCCCGCCCCCGCCTTCGCCACCTTCCTGGATTCCCTCAAGTCCCCGTCCGTCAGGACAGGGGACAACACAACCACGATGGTCAAGACGGTCGTCTCCCCGTCGCCACATGGTCGAAGTGACGGATCGCGGCGGATATGAGGTCCCGGACGGCGGGCCCGTACACCGCCGCCTGCTGCAAGGTGGCGAACGCCTTCATGTACAGCTCGATCTCTCGGGGCTGTGTCACCGAGAACTCGGCCGAGTAGGTCTCCACCAGCACCAGCTTGTCGTCGAACATGGAGAAGGAGTTGCCAGGCCAGATACGCAGGGGCGCGGAGCGGGGCACCACGCCCAGGCTCAGTCGGGCGATCCCCATGACGGCCAGCAGTCTGTCGAGCTGTCCCCTCATCACCTCCGGGCCGCCGAAGTTGCTGTACAACGCCTGCTCACCCAGCACGACGTTGAAGATCCGAGCGCCCCGGTACAAGTACTGCTGTCGTTCGAGCCGCTTGGCCGTGGCGGCTTCGATGTCATCGGGAATCTGGTAGAAGTCTCGGACCTGCTGAAAGGTCTCTGCCGCATATTCGGCGGTCTGTAGGGTTCCCCACACCAGCGTCGGATGCCAGATACGGAAGACCTTGGTCTTCGAGTACACCGGTAGGGCGTCCTGCTGCCGTTTCGCGGCCCCGGACGCCAGCTGCCGGCGCCACTCAAGCCACAGCTCATCGATGTGACGCACGGTGGCGATCAAGTCCTCGATGTGCCCTTGCCTGTCGGTGGTGGCGCACCAGAGGCGAATGTCCTCCTCACTGGCGTTCTGCTTCCCGTTCTCGATCCGGGAGACCTTGGACTCCTGCCATCCCGTGGCCAGCGCGAATGCCCGGCCGCTCATGAACCCCGCGTCCTTGCGGAACCCACGAAGCCGGGCACCCAACGCCTCTCGTGCCTCCTGTGCCTGATTGCTCACGGACGGATCAGGGCTTGTACTCGGCGTGGGGGATGGCGAGGCCCCAGAGCAGGTCGCGTACGCGCACGCACTCAGCCACGGTTTCGGTGTCTTCCACGATCTCCGACCCGAGAACCCGCCCTTCCGCGTCGAAGTGGCCCACGGCGAGGAGACGGTCGTCGTACAGCCACCAGTCGTTCCCCCGGGCGGGGAAGGTGACGTCCTTGGGCAGCAGGTGCCGGGGCAGCCAGCGAATGTCCTCGCCCATGTCGATGTTGAGGTGCGTGAGCGAGCGCTCCCACGTCACGTACCGGCTGTGCGGCTCGGTAACCACGCGGACACGACGCACGGTCCTGCCTTCACCTGTGACGCGCTTCATCAGCGCCGTCCATGGGACGAGCCAGGCGTAGTCGTCCGGTTCACCCCTCTTCCAGCGAGCGTACGGAGTGTCTTCGACGGGGGACCCGTAGTCGTCTCTCAACTCCAGGTGAAAGGCGTCGTGTTCGAACTCGTTGAACAGTTCGTCACGCTGTGCGGAAGTGATCAGGTCCACCCTTGTCCTCCTCCAGCAGGGCCGTGATCGAGGACTTGGAGACCTCGACGCAGGTCTCATAGTCGGGCATGCGCATCTGGCTCAGGGCCTCGGGGTCGTGCATCTCAGGGCCTTGGACGATGCACGTCCCCTGCTCGGTGACGAGCATGATGGGTTCGGCGAACTTGCGGATCTGACCGTGTGGTTGGCCGTCATTCGTCAGGTGCTCGAACAACTCGGTCGGCACCTCGATGACCGTCTGGCCCTCTGGTACGTCGAGCTGCGTGAGGAGTTCGTTCGCGTACACCTTCCATCCTTGGACGACGTACGAGTCCTGGTCGCTCGCGTACAGGGTGGGGCTGTCTCCGGGGGTGCTGTTCTTACCGAGGAACGTCAGCCGCATAGCTGGTCTCCCGTCCGCTACCTTGTGCCGGATTGCGCGACAAGGCGATGTTCGCGGGGTCATTCACCCTCGTCAATCCACTTGCCGCAAACTCGCGCAATCTTCTTGGGGCGTGCAACCCGACCGCTCTACGTTCGTCATCGAACCCGAACTGGCATGGGGGCCGGGGGACGGACCCTCGGTCACCCCGGCCCGCGGCTTGCGAGAAAGGCATGGCCATGACGCTCAAGGAGGCACCCACCAGGGAGATGGCCGTCCGCGGTGGCGATGACGACGACAACACCGACATCGAGGAAGGCGATGGCAAGGGCGGTTCCGGCTCGCCAGGACACCGCGGCGGCTGACTCATCGGCACCCAGCTGACGCATCGGGATACGGCCGACTCATTGGGACACCCACCCAGGGAAGCCTCCTGGTCTCGCCGGGTGGCTTCCCGCTTCCGCTCATCGTGAGGTTCGTGGCATGCATCTGCTGGTGGCCGACTGGGACTTTTTCTTCCCCACTCCCGTAGCCGGTGCCCCGCTCGGTGAGCACCCTGAGCTGTACGCGTGGCCCGCGTCCGAGGACGCGTTGCACGTCGAGGCCATCTGGCTGCGCAGGGCTCGCGCTTTCCGCCGGGCCGGTGTCGCCGTGCCGTACTGCCGGACATTCCTGGGCTTCTGGGACCGGTTCACCTTCGCTTCGGAAGCGTGCCTGTTCTACGCCGACTCGAACGCATGGGCCGGGCACCTCTTCCCGTCCAACCTCGGTTCAGCGGGTCCATGGGACTCCGTGCACCTCTACGACGCGCATCATGACTGCGGCTACCGACAGAACCACTCAAGCTTCGACGAGTGGAAGGCCAAGGGGCCGATCAGCGCGGAGAACTGGCTGCTGGCCCACTACTGGAACGGATCGAAGGTGTTCGTTCACTTCCCGCCCTGGCGAGAGTCCATGAGCCGGCCGGCCGAACAACCACTGATCCCTGTTCACATGAGCATCGACGACGGACAGGCACCGACCGTCGCCTTCGACGCCATCTATGTGTGCCGCTCCGGAGCCTGGGTCCCCAGCTGGTGTGACCGGCAATTCGACACGTTCCTGCGCGCCTGCCCCGTCACCAGACGGGTGGAGGTACCGGCCAACCAGTGGACGCAACCCCGCCCGGACGTGCTGCGCATGATCGAGCTGGAGGGACGTACGCGGCCTGATACACGGCAGCCACCGCACTGAAGTGAGCGACCACAAACGATCACAGCCCGCCCCGGAACACCACCACCGCCTCCCCACATCCCGCCGCTCCTGCCCTGTCACCCCCCGCCGGTACTGTCACCCCATGGCCAACCAGCCGGAAACCCCCACGCAGCGGCTCGCCACGCTCGAAGGCGTGCTGGAGCGGATCACGTACGCCAATGAGGAGAACGGCTACACGGTCGCCCGGGTCGACACCGGCAGAGGCGGCGGCGATCTGCTCACGGTCGTCGGCGCGCTGCTCGGCGCGCAGGTGGGGGAGTCGCTGCGGATGGAGGGGCGTTGGGGCTCGCACCCGCAGTACGGCAAGCAGTTCACCGTCGAGAACTACACGACCGTCCTGCCCGCCACCGTCCAGGGCATCCGCCGCTACCTCGGTTCCGGGCTGGTCAAGGGCATCGGGCCGATCTTCGCCGACCGCATCACCCAGCACTTCGGGCTGGACACCCTCACGATCATCGAGGAGGAGCCCAAACGCCTCATCGAGGTGCCCGGCCTCGGCCCCAAACGCACCAAGAAGATCGCCGACGCCTGGGAGGAGCAGAAAGCGATCAAAGAGGTCATGCTCTTTCTCCAGACCGTCGAGGTGTCCACGTCCATCGCCGTGCGCATCTACAAGAAGTACGGCGACGCCTCCATCTCCGTCGTCAAGAACCAGCCCTACCGGCTCGCCGCCGACGTCTGGGGCATCGGCTTCCTCACCGCCGACAAGATCGCCCAGTCCGTCGGTATCCCGCACGACAGCCCGGAGCGCGTCAAGGCGGGCCTTCAGTACGCCCTTTCGCAGTCCACCGATCAGGGGCACTGCTATCTGCCCGAGGAGCGGCTGATCGCCGACGCGGTGAAGCTGCTCCAGGTCGACACCGGGCTCGTCATCGAGTGCCTCGCCGAACTCGCCGCCCCCGGCGAGGAGGGCGAGGAACCCGGGGTCGTACGGGAGTCCGTGCCCGGCCCCGACGGCGGCGAGCCCGTCACCGCCGTCTACCTCGTCCCCTTCCACCGCGCCGAACTCTCCCTGTCCGCCCAGCTACTACGCCTCCTGCGCACCGACCAGGATCGGATGCCGGCCTTCCGGGACGTCGCCTGGGACAAGGCACTGACCTGGCTGAAGGGACGTACGGGCACGGATCTCGCGCCCGAGCAGGAGGCCGCCGTCAAGCTGGCGCTGACCGAGAAGGTCGCCGTCCTCACCGGCGGCCCCGGCTGCGGCAAGTCCTTCACGGTCCGCTCGATCGTGGAGCTGGCCCGCGCGAGGAAGGCGAAGGTGGTGCTGGCCGCGCCCACCGGCCGGGCCGCCAAGCGGCTCGCCGAGCTGACCGGCGCCGAGGCGTCCACCGTGCACCGGCTGCTGGAGCTGCGCCCCGGCGGCGACGCCGCCTATGACCGGGACCGCCCGCTCGACGCCGACCTCGTGGTCGTGGACGAGGCGTCCATGCTGGACCTGCTGCTCGCCAACAAGCTGGTCAAGGCCGTACCGCCCGGCGCGCATCTGCTCTTCGTCGGCGATGTGGACCAGCTGCCGAGCGTCGGCGCGGGCGAGGTGCTGCGGGATCTGCTCGCGGACGGCTCCCCCGTGCCCGCCGTACGGCTCACCCGGGTCTTCCGCCAGGCCCAGCAGTCCGGCGTGGTCACCAACGCGCACCGGATCAACGCCGGGCAGCACCCCGTCACCGACGGAGTGAAGGACTTCTTCCTCTTCGTGGAGGACGACACCGAGGCCGCCGGACGCCTCACCGTGGACGTCGCCGCCCGTCGCATTCCGGCCAAATTCGGGCTCGACCCGCGCCGGGACATCCAGGTCCTCGCGCCCATGCACCGCGGGCCCGCCGGAGCCGGCACCCTCAACGGACTGCTCCAGCAGGCCATCACCCCGGGCCGCCCCGACCTCCCCGAGAAACGGCTCGGCGGACGCGTCTTCCGGGTCGGCGACAAGGTCACCCAGATCCGCAACAATTACGACAAAGGGGAGAACGGTGTCTTCAACGGCACCGTGGGCGTGGTCACCGCGCTCGACCCGGTCGACCAGCGGCTCACCGTGCTGACGGACGAGGACGAGGAGATTGCATACGAATTCGATGAACTGGATGAACTGGCACACGCCTACGCGGTGACCATTCACCGCTCGCAGGGCAGTGAATATCCTGCCGTGGTGATCCCGGTCACCACCGGGGCCTGGATGATGCTTCAGCGGAATCTGCTCTACACGGCTGTGACCAGGGCGAAGAAGCTGGTCGTCCTGGTCGGCTCGCGCAAGGCGATCGGGCAGGCGGTGCGCACCGTGTCGGCGGGACGCCGGTGCACCGCACTCGACTTCAGGCTCTCGGGTTCAGGCCCCGGATCACGGTGGGATGCCCCGTCCGTAACCGTCTGAAAGATGATCGATCAAATGAGTCACAAAGGTCACAGAGGACTTCCGGATGCCGGACGGACCGGGCAGGATGGCAGGTTGGCGGCACTGAGTGCCGCCAGACAGCCCAATGGTCGACCCCGAGTGCACTCTCCTGCGCCAAATGGGGGATGGTAGAGACAGTCAGGGCACCTCGAAGATGAGGCACTACGTCGGTGAGGGATGACGTGAGCGACAACTCTGTAGTACTGCGGTACGACGGCAGCGAGTACACCTACCCGGTGATCGACAGCACCGTCGGGGACAAGGGCTTCGACATCGGGAAGCTGCGTTCCCAGACCGGGCTCGTGACCCTGGACAGCGGCTACGGCAACACCGCGGCCTACAAATCCGCCATCACCTATCTCGACGGTGAAGAGGGCATTCTTCGGTATCGCGGCTACCCGATCGAGCAGCTGGCCGAGCGCTCCACCTTCGTGGAGGTGGCGTACCTGCTGATCAACGGTGAGCTGCCGACCGTCGACGAGCTGAGCGTGTTCAAGAACGACATCACGCAGCACACCCTGCTGCACGAGGATGTCAAGAACTTCTACAAGGGCTTCCCGCGCGACGCCCACCCGATGGCCATGCTGTCGTCGGTGGTCTCCGCGCTGTCGACCTTCTACCAGGACAGCCACAACCCGTTCGACGAGAAGCAGCGCAACCTCTCCACCACCCGGCTGCTCGCCAAGCTCCCGACGATCGCCGCGTACGCGTACAAGAAGTCGATCGGTCACCCGTTCGTCTACCCGCGCAACGACCTCGGCTACGTCGAGAACTTCCTCCGGATGACCTTCTCGGTCCCCGCGCAGGAGTTCGAGCTGGACCCGACGGTGGTCTCCGCCCTCGACAAGCTGCTCATCCTGCACGCCGACCACGAGCAGAACTGCTCGACCTCCACGGTCCGCCTGGTCGGCTCCTCGCAGGCGAACATGTTCGCCTCGATCTCCGCCGGTATCAGCGCCCTGTGGGGCCCGCTGCACGGCGGCGCCAACCAGTCGGTGCTGGAGATGCTGGAGGGCATCCGCGACAGCGACGGCGATGTCGACGCCTTCATCCGCAAGGTGAAGAACAAGGAGGACGGCGTCCGCCTGATGGGCTTCGGCCACCGGGTCTACAAGAACTTCGACCCGCGCGCCCAGATCATCAAGGCCGCCGCGCACGACGTCCTCTCGGCGCTCGGCAAGTCCGACGAGCTGCTGGACATCGCGCTGAAGCTGGAGGAGCACGCGCTCTCCGACGACTACTTCACCGAGCGCAAGCTGTACCCGAACGTCGACTTCTACACCGGCCTGATCTACCGCGCGATGGGCTTCCCGACCGAGATGTTCACGGTCCTGTTCGCCCTCGGCCGGCTGCCGGGGTGGATCGCCCAGTGGCACGAGATGATCAAGGAGCCGGGCTCCCGCATCGGCCGCCCGCGCCAGATCTACACGGGCGTCGTCGAGCGCGACTTCGTACCGGTCGAGGGTCGCTGAGCGATTTCTCGCGGTAGCGCTGAACGATTCGGCCCCGGGCCCCGTACTCCATGGTGAGGGAGTGCGGGGCCTGTCGCGTGGCACGGGTGCGGGTATAGAGATATCGGGGATATCGGGGATATCAGAGACATGGGGGGCAGGCGGTGGGCGCGGGCGGGTGTCGCGGTACGGCGGTGAGAGCCCGGCATGACAGAAGGCGCCCCGGCGCCAGTCCCCCCACGGGCCGACGACCAGGGCGCCTTCCCATGTCCCGGTGCGGATTCCCCCCACGGGATCCGGCCGGGCGTCTGTGAGACCAGCGCCTGAATTCGCTGTCTGAGCACAACGAGCAAAACTCGTCGCACTCGGGTGCCGCGATGTTCACGGCTGTGCAGTTGTGTGGTGCGGTGGTGCGGTGGTGCTGTGTGGTTGTCCGGCTGCGGGGCAGCCGGTGCATCTGCCGGGACAGCGCACGCAGGGAGGGCCGCTCAAAGCTTCCCGGTGTACGTGTCCCGGCAACGCAATTCCGAGGAAGTCCCCCAAGACATCCTCAGACGCCATCCGACGCCCCCCAAGACGCCGTCTGACATCGTCAACTTAGACCTTCGAACCCCTTCGATGGTTACGTTCACATCACTGTGATCTGCGTCTCTTGCATATGTCCCGTTTGATACGCAAGAGGCCCGATGAGGTGAACGGGGCTCAAGCGTAAGGAAGATGCAAGAGCCTTGTGAAGAGCTTATGTGAGGGTCGCGCCGGACTCCAGAGGGTCCCAGGTCACGACTTCGGGCGAACCGCCGGTAACTTCCGCGCCGGGCCCCTGGGGCTCAGGCGCGGCCGACCAGCTCGTAACCGGCCTCGTCCACGGCGGCGCGCACGGCCTCCTCGTCCAGCGGGGCGGCGGAGACGACGGTGACCTCGCCGGAGGACGCGACGGCCCGCACCGAGCTGACGCCGGCGAGCTGCGTGATCTCCTGCGTCACGGCCCCTTCGCAGTGTCCGCAGGTCATTCCGCTCACCTTGTAGACGGTGGTGACGGAACCGGAGGTGTCGGTCTGGGTGGTCATGTCGGTCTCCTCGTGGACGCAAGGTCTGGGCGGGATCCGGGCAGTCCGGGCAATCCGGGTCAAGATCCGGCCAGGTGGAACGGATGTGGCCCATGGGGGGCTCACGCACTCCACTGTATACCCCTAGGGGGTATTTCTCCAAGAGGGGTCCCGCCGGGAGAGCGACCACGCCCAGACCAGTCCCAGCAACGCCACCACGACCATGCCGCCGATCGAGAACACCGTGAAGAGATGCTGCTGCTCCCCGGTCGGATGCGGAATGTATCCCTCTGCGAACAACTGGCGCTGAAGGCCCGTTTCGGTCAGCAGGGTCACCAGCCAGACCGCGATCCCGTGCGTCGAGTCCCACAGGGCGTGCAGCACGGAGACACCGAGATACGTCGCCACGACCGCCCCGGTGATCCGGAAGCGCCCGTCCGGGCGGCGGTACGACAGCAGCACGCCACCGGCGATCGCCGTCCACAGGCCGTGCCCGAACGGGGCCAGCACCCCGCGCAGGATCTCCGTCTCCAGCAGTGCCCGCAGATCGATGCCCCGCGTCGAGACGGCCGCGTTGAAGGCGTAGCCCGCGCTCTCCAGCGCGGCGAACCCGAAGCCGACGGTCGCGCCGAGCACGAGCCCCGCCCGCAGGCCCCGGACCCAGGTCTGCCGGCGCACCACGAACATCAGCGCGCCGAGCTTCACCGCCTCCTCGATCAGCCCCACGCCGAGGAACATCCACAGCGACGGATGCAGCAGGTAGTACTCCATCACCGACGCGCCGAGCACCCCGAGCGTGCCGCCGGTCAGGAAACAGCCGAGGATCAGGCCGACCCCGAGATCCCGCCCGTGCCGCTCGTACGCCCACAGCGCGAAGGTCACCGGCACCAGGAAGCTGCCGAGCAGGATCAGGGTCGGCAGCAGGGTGCTGTTCTTCGTGGCATACGTGACCAGGGCGGTCAGCAGCCACAGGGCGAGCCCGCCCCACAGGCAGCGCTTCCACAGCCCGGCCCGGATCGGCGGCTGCGTCGGGGGCGGGGGCGGCTGCTGCGGGCCGGGGTACCGGGCCGGGGGTGCGCCGTACGGCGGCGGGGTGTGGGTCACGGTGGGTCCCTCGTCACTCCTGGGCTGCGGTGCGTACCGCTACGTCCATTTTTGATCTGCTCAGTGGCATATCGTCGACCATTTCCGGCCGATTTGTCCGACCCTACGAGGGGTGAGGGCCGGGCGCAGATCGGAGGCGGGGGAGGGGCTGACGACGGGTGGGCGGTGGTTCAGGGGGTCGGGTGGTGTGGTTCAGGGGGTCGGGTGTGCGGCGGGCTCCGTGCCGGGCTGGTTCTCGCGGGTGGCGGTGAGCGGTCCGAGGTAGCGGATCAGGACCGACTTCAGCTCGGTCACATACGCGTCGCGCTCGGCCCCCTCGCTGGCCAGGATCAGTTCCAGCCCCGCCTTGTAGATGCTGAGGCAGACGTGGGCGACGCGTTCGATGTCGGCCGGTGTGGTGTTCGGCAGGATCGGCCGGAGCACGTCCTGGACCCGGGCCAGCAGGGTCGCGTGCAGCGCCTCGTGCTCCTCGGCCATGCGGCCCGGGACGTCCGGGCCGTGCATCAGCGCGAAGAAGACCGGGTGCTGGCAGTTGAAGGCGGTGAACCGGTCCACGGCCCCGCCGACCGCCTCCTCCAGCGGGGTCTGCGGGGTGACCGGGCTCAGGGCCTCGCTGTACGCCTCCCGCATCTCCCGCATCAGACGCTCGCCCAGCTCGATCGCGATCGCTTCCTTGTTCGGGAAGAACTGGTACAGCGTGCCGGGTGAGACGCCCGCCTCGCGGGCGATGGCGTTGGTGCTGGCGGCCGTGTAGCCCGTCGTGGCGAAGACGGTGGCGGCGGCTTCCAGCAGTTGGGCGATACGGCGCTCACCGCGGGCCTGGCGCCGCTTGGGGCGGTCGTCGGCGGTGGCGGGGGGCCGGCCGGTGCCGCGGGCCGGTGTCGCGCCCTCGCCGGGCGTCGCGTGCCTGTCGGGCGTCGCGTGCTCGTCCGGTGTGGCGCCCTCGTCGGGCGTCGCGTGCGCATCCGTCTTCGCGGGTGCGGGTGTGTCGGGCATGAGTTGTCCCCAGGCTCTCCGAACGCGATTGACAAACGCGAGTGGTCACTCGCATTCTAGAGAAACGCGAGCGAGATCTCGTGTTTGCCAGTCTATGGCAATGGCAGACCCATGCCGCCTGCCCGCGCACGCATGCGCGGGCCCGGTACAGCAGCACGGGTCACGGTGAAGTCATGGTGAAGGGGACACCGCACAATGACCGAAGTCAACACACCACCGCGACCGCCGCGGCCCGGCGGCTGGACCCGGTTCGTCACCGCCCGGCCCCGGCTGTCCCTGCTGGTGGCTCTGGTGCTCACCGCGCTCGCCGTGCTGGCGGGCAGCGGGGTCGGCGACCGGCTGGGCAGCGGCGGCTGGGAGGACCCGGCCGCCGAGTCGACGTACGCCACCCGCGCCCTGGAGCGCGAGTTCCCCGCCTCCCAGCCCAACTTCCTGCTGCTGATCGACGCGGGCGAGGCATCGGTGGACGACCCCGCCGTGGCCGCCGAGGCGAACCGGCTGGCGGAGCGGCTCGCCGCCGAGGAGGGCGTCATCGGCGTCGGCTCCTACTGGCAGACCCGCTCACCCGCCCTGCGCGCCGAGGACGGGCACCAGGCGCTGATAGCGGCCCGGATCACGGGCGAGGAGAGCGAGGCCGCCAAGACCCTGGAGCGCATCGCCCCCGAACTGCGCGGCACGCACGGCCCGGTGGACGTGACGCTCGGCGGCATGGTCTCGGTGCGGCACGACATGCAGACGATCATCCAGGAGGACCTGCTGCGGGCCGAGCTGATCGCCCTGCCGGTGACGCTGGTGCTGCTGGTGATGGTCTTCGGCAGCGCGGTCGCAGCCCTGCTGCCGCTCGGCATCGGCATCGTCGCGATCCTCGGCACCAACGCGGTGCTGCGCGGCCTGACCGAGATCACCGATGTCTCCGTCTTCGCCCTCAACCTCACCACCGCCCTCGGCCTGGGCCTGGCCGTCGACTACGCGCTGTTCATCGTCCGCCGCTTCCGCGAGGAGCTGTCCGCGGGACACGACCCGCTGACCGCCGTCGGCACCACCCTGCGCACAGCGGGCCGTACGGTCCTGTTCTCCGCTCTCACGGTGGCGGTCTCGCTCGCGGCGATGCTGCTGTTCCCGATGTACTTCCTGCGGTCCTTCGCCTACTCCGGGATCGCGGTCGTCCTGCTGGCCGCGGCGGCGGCCCTGATCCTGCTCCCGGCGGCCCTGCTGCTGCTCGGCCACCGGGTCAACTCCCTGGACCTGCGCCGGCTGCTGCGCCGCGGCCGGAAGCCGGGGCCGGCGGCGGAGGAGGGCCGGGCATGGGGGCGTACGGCGACGCTGGTGATGCGCCGGGCCCCGTTCTTCGCCCTGGGCACGATGGCGGTGCTGGTGCTGCTGGGGCTGCCCTTCCTGGGCGTGAGGTTCGGCACGGCCGACGACCGTCAGCTTCCCCCGACCGCCGAGTCCCATGTCGTCCAGCAGCACATCAGAGAGAGCTTCCCCGGCAGCCCCGGCGGCGGCCTTGAGGTGCTCGCCGAGGGCGGCGCGACCCAGGCACAGTACGCCGACTACAAGCAGCGGATCTCCGCACTGCCCGATGTCCAGCGGGTGGACGGCCCCTTGGTGAACGGCGATGCGGCGTACTTCACGGTCCAGCCGAGCGGCGAGTCCGTCGACGAGCCCGCCCAGCGCCTGGTGGGTGAACTGCGCGCGCTCGACGCCCCGTTCGACACCAAGGTCACCGGCGCGGCGGCGGTCCTGGTCGACACCAAGGACGCGATCGCCGAGCAACTGCCCTGGGGCGTGGCCTTCATCGCCGTCGTCACCCTGATCCTGGTCTTCCTGCTCACCGGCAGTGTGCTCATACCGATCCAGGCCGTGCTGCTCAACGCGCTCAGCCTCACGGCGATGTTCGGCGCGGTGGTCTGGGTCTTCCAGGACGGCCATCTCTCCGGCCTGCTGGGCTTCACCAGCCCCGGCTCCATCGAGACGACCGTCCCCGTCCTGATGTTCTGTGTCGCTTTCGGTCTTTCCATGGACTATGGAGTGTTCCTCCTCTCCCGCATCAAGGAGGAGTACGACAGAACGGGCGACCACCAGGAGTCCGTACGGCACGGCTTGCAGCGCACGGGCGGTCTGATCACGGCGGCGGCGGTCATCCTGGCGATCGTGCTGATCGCGATCGGCACCTCCCGGGTCACCAACACCAAGATGCTGGGCCTGGGCATCGCCCTGGCGGTCCTGATGGACGCGATGGTGGTCCGCAGCCTCCTGGTCCCCTCGGTGATGCGCCTCACCGGCCGGGCGACCTGGTGGGCCCCGGGCCCGCTGCGCAGACTGCACGAGCGGTTCGGGCTGAGCGAGGGGGAGAGCGGGCGGCGCCCGGCGAGTGAGGAGGGTGCGGCCGAGGAGCGGGAGAAGGCGGCGTCGCGGAGCTAGGGGGGTGGGCAGGGGTTGGCGGGGGTGGGCTGTGACAGGCCCTGAGGGCTCTTCGTGGGGGCACGCGTTACGGTTCGCCACGAGGGCAGGGTGAAGGCGGCCGACGGCGATCTCGGGGTGGTGGGCAGCGTATGCGGGCGGTGGTGTTCGAGCGGTTCGGGCAGATGGCCGAGGTGCGGGAGGTGGCCGAGCCGGAGCCGGCCGGGCATGGGGTCGTGGTGCGGGTCGAGGCCACCGGGCTGTGCCGCAGCGACTGGCACGGCTGGCAGGGACACGATCCGGACATCACCCTTCCGCATGTCCCCGGGCATGAACTCGCCGGAGTGGTGGAGGCGGTCGGCGACCGGGTCACCGGCTGGCGGCCCGGCGACCGGGTGACCGTCCCCTTCGTCTGCGCCTGCGGCGCCTGCCCCTCCTGCGCGTCCGGCGACCAGCAGGTGTGCGAGCGGCAGACCCAGCCCGGCTTCACGCACTGGGGCTCCTTCGCCCAGTACGTGGCGCTGGATCATGCCGATGTGAACCTGGTGGCGGTGCCGGAGGCGATGTCGTTCGCGACGGCGGCGTCGCTGGGGTGCCGGTTCGCGACGGCGTTCCGGGCGGTGGTGCGGCAGGGCCGGGTGGCGCCGGGGGAGTGGGTCGCGGTGCACGGCTGCGGCGGGGTCGGTCTGTCGGCGGTGATGATCGCGGCGGCGGCCGGGGCCCGGGTGGTGGCGGTCGATGTGTCGCCCGGGGCGCTGGAGCTGGCGCGCGGATTCGGGGCGGCGGAGTGCGTGGACGCGTCCACCGTGGAGGACACGGCGGCGGCCGTACGGGAACTGACGGGCGGGGGCGCGCACATGTCCCTGGACGCCCTCGGCGCACCCGTCACCTGCGCCGCGTCGGTGAACGGCCTGCGCCGCCGGGGCCGCCACATCCAGGTGGGCCTGCTCCCCTCGGACACCGGCACCACCCCCGTCCCGCTGGCCCGCGCGATCGCCCTGGAACTGGAGATCCTCGGCAGCCACGGCATGCCGGCCCACGACTACCCGGCACTGCTGGACCTGGTCACCACGGGCGCCCTCCGCCCCGACCTGCTGGTCACCGCCGAGATCGGCCTGGACGCCGCCCCCGAGGCACTGGCGACCATGAACGGCACGCCGGGCACGCCGGGCACGCCGGGGGCGATGGCAGCGGGGGTGACCGTGATCAACCCGTGGCGTTGAGGCCCTTGGGTCGGAGCCTTCACGGCCCCCGTCCTGGGGGACGGCACCTTTGGGGACGGTGCTCGGCCCCCCGCTCCGGCCCAACCCCCTGGCGGTCGGGCGGCGGCGGCCCTACGCCCGCCCCTGATCCGTGCCCTCCGTCCACCCCCGATGCTGCGCCCACTCCCCTTCCAGGATGGCCATCAGGATCTGGTCGGCCCACTTGCCCTCGCGGAGCGAGACCTCGCGGCGGATGCCCTCCTGACGGAAGCCGACCTTCTCGTAGGCGCGGCGGGCGCGGGCGTTGTGGGCGTCCACCTCAAGGGAGACGCGGTGGAGGCCGAGGTGTTCGAAGCCGTGGCCGACGATCAGGCGAATCGCCTCGGTGCCGAGGCCACGGTTTCGGCCCCGGGGGCCGATCAGGGTGCGGAAGTTGCAGCTGCGGTTGTGCGGGTCCCACTCGTTGAGGACGACCTCGCCGACCAGTTCGCCGCTCGCGCGGTCGGTGACGGCGAGGTCGAGCCGGTCGGGCTGATCGGCACGGGTGGCGTACCAGGACCGTACGTGCTCGAAGGTCAGGTCGTCCGACGAGGGTTCGGAGGTGAAGCGCAGGACCTCCGGGTCCTGGAGGATCTCCCACACGGTGTGCGCGTCGGCCTCGGTGAACGGCCGCAGCACGGTCTTCTCGCCGGTGAGGAGGGGCTTGTCCAGAAAACTCATCCCAGGATCCTGCGCGGCGCCTCGCCCGTCGGGCAACGGAATTAGGGCGCCCGCCTCACCCGCCTCACCCGTCCCACCCCTCCCGCCGGTTCCGGTTCCCCGGGCGGGTGGCCACCCAGGCGTGGACGGTGTCGGCGTACCAGTACGGCCTGCCGGACTCGACGTGGTCCGGTGGGGGGAGCAGGCCGTGTTTGCGGTAGGAGCGCACGGTGTCCGGCTGGACGCGGATGTGCGCGGCGATCTCCTTGTAGGACCAGAGCCGTCGGTCGGTCATGGGTCGCACCTCCCTGCGCGCGCCGCGGCGGTGGCCCTGGGGCGGCCGACGGGGGAGCCGGGCGCTGCGCTGGCGATCACCAAGCCTGAAGCGATGGGCGACGCAGAGTGAGGATCGGGCCGGTTCTGTTGACCAAGTGTGACGGAACATCCGCGTACGCGGGACATATGTGACACAAGGGTGATGTTGGTGATGGGGGTGAATCAATGGTTCATGGGGTGATGAAACCGCGATTGCCCACCCCCCTCGTGGTAAGGATGTCCGGACAAACCATTGACAGGATCACCGGCGCGGGACTAGAAACCGGAGTGAGCCGAACCGACGGCACGAAGGGAACTCGATGGCGTACGACCTGATCACCATGGGGCGGATCGGTGTGGACCTGTATCCGTTGCAGACCGGGGTCCCCCTGCCGCAGGTGACGTCCTTCGGCAAGTTCCTCGGCGGCTCCGCGACCAATGTGGCGGTCGCCGCGGCCCGGCTCGGCCGGGACACCGCCGTGATCACCCGCACCGGCGACGACCCCTTCGGCACCTACCTGCACGAGGCGCTGCGCGGCTTCGGCGTGGACGACCGCTGGGTGACCCCCGTCCCCGGACTGCCCACGCCGGTCACCTTCTGCGAGATCTTCCCGCCCGATGACTTTCCGCTGTACTTCTACCGGCAGCCCAAGGCCCCCGACCTGGAGATCGACCCCGGCGAGCTGGATCTGGACGCGATCCACGACGCCCGGATCTTCTGGGTCACCGGCACCGGCCTGAGCGAGGAGCCCAGCCGTACGGCGACCCTCACCGCGCTCCGCCACCGGGCCAGGACCGGCATCACCGTCTTCGACCTCGACTGGCGCCCCATGTTCTGGCCCGACCCCGCGCAGGCCCGCGCCCACTACACCGAGGCCCTGCGCCACACCACCGTCGCCGTCGGCAATCTGGACGAGGTGGAGATCGCGACCGGCGTCCGTGAACCGCACGCCGCCGCCCGCGCCCTGCTCGCCGCCGGTGCCGAACTCGCCGTCGTCAAGCAGGGCCCCAAGGGCGTCCTCGCGGTCGCCCGTGACGGAGCGACCGCCGAGGTGCCCCCGCTCCCCGTGACGGTCCTCAACGGCCTCGGCGCGGGCGACGCCTTCGGCGGCGCGCTCTGTCACGGCCTGCTGGCCGGCTGGGACCTGGAGAGGACCATGCGGCACGCCAACGCCGCCGGCGCGATCGTCGCCTCCCGGCTGGAGTGCTCCTCGGCGATGCCCACCCCGGCCGAGGTCGAGGCGGCCCTCGCCGCGGGAGCCGTCCAGTGAGCCCCAGGAACCTTCCCGTGAGCCCCGGAACCCCTCCCGCAAGCCCCGAAAGCGAAAGCCCTCCCGCACGCCCCGGGGGCCGTCCAGCGGTCCCCGCAAGCCCTCCCGCCAGCCCCGCGAGCCCTCCCGCGAGCCCCGGCAACCGCCCGGCGACCGTCGACATCGCGGAGCTGGTCCGCGTCCGCACCGAGCACCCCGAAGCCATCGCCGAGGCCGCCGCCCGCCGCACCCGGCGTCCGCTGCTCGGCCCCACCGGGCGGCTGATGATCGTCGCCGCCGATCACCCGGCCCGGGGCGCGCTCGGCGTCGGGGACCGTCCGTTCGCCATGGCCAACCGCGCCGACCTGCTCGAACGCCTCTGCCTGGCACTCAGCCGCCCCGGCGTCGACGGAGTCCTCGCCACCGCCGACATCCTGGACGACCTGCTGCTGCTCGGCGCCCTGGACGGCAAGGTCGTCATCGGCTCGATGAACCGCGGCGGACTCCAGGGCGCCGCCTTCGAACTCGACGACCGCTTCACCGGCCACCGCCCCGAGGACCTCACCCGCCTCCACTTCGACGCGGGCAAACTGCTGCTGCGCGTCGACTACTCCGACCCGGGCTCACTGACCACCCTGGAGTCCTCCGCCCGCGCGATCGACGCGATGGCGGAGCGGCGGCTGCCGGTCTTCGTGGAGCCGTTCATCAGCCGCCGGGACGACAGCGGACGGCTGCGCAACGACCTCTCCGCCGCCGCCGTCACCCGTTCCATCGCCATCGCCTCCGGCCTCGGCGGCACGTCCGCCTACACCTGGCTCAAACTCCCCGTCACCGAGAACCCCGACGACATGGCCCGGGTCATGGAGACCTCGACCCTGCCCGCCGTACTGCTCGGCGGCGAGGTGGGCGGCTCCCCCGCGGACCAGGAGCGGGCGTACGAGAAGTGGCGCGGCGCGCTCCAACTGCCCACCGTGCGCGGGCTGGTGGTGGGCAGGACACTGCTCTACCCGGCGGACGGCGATGTGGCCGCCGCCGTCGACACCGCCGTAGGACTGCTGTGAGGGCCACATGAGCGACGCAACGTACGACAGGAATCAGGACCTGTACCTGCCCAGCGGCAGCACCGCCGATGACCGCCACGCCCTCGCCATCGACCCGGAGTTGGCCGGCTGGACGCACAGCGGCCTTCGGATCGTCGCCCTGGAGCCGGGCGGTGTCCATATCCTCACGGCCGGCGACAGCGAATGGATCGTGCTGCCCCTCGAAGGCGGTTGTACGGTGCAGGTCGGGGGCGACACCCTCCGACTCCTGGGCCGCGAGAGCGTGTTCGCGTCGGTCACCGACTTCGCGTACGTGCCCCGTGACGCCCGGGCAGAGATCTCCTCCGACGCGGGAGGCCGCTTCGCCCTGGCAGGAGCGAAGTGCGAGCGACGACTCCCCGCCCGCTACGGCCCCGCGTCGGAGGTCCCCGTCGAACAGCGCGGCAGCGGCAACTGCGCCCGCCAGGTCCGCAACTTCGCCTCCGCCGACGCCTTCGACTGCGACAAGCTGATCGCCGTCGAGGTGATCACCCCCGGCGGCAACTGGTCCTCGTACCCACCGCACAAGCACGACGAGGACCGGCCCGGCGAGGAATCGCGGCTGGAGGAGATCTACTACTTCGAGATCGCCGCGAGCCCCCTGACCGACGGGACCCCCGGGATCGACGGGACCCGCGCGCCCACCGCGCGCCCCGGCTTCGGCTACCAGCGCGTCTCCCCCTCCCGCGAGGGCGGCGCCGACGTGCTCGCCGAGGTCCGCTCCGGCGACGCCGTGCTCGTCCCCGACGGCTGGCACGGCCCGTCCATCGCCCAGCCCGGCCACGACATGTACTACCTGAACGTCATGGCGGGCCCGGGGGCGACCCGGGAATGGCGGATCTGCTTCCACCCCGACCACACAGCGAGCACGGAGGGATACCGATGACGGCCCCCACGAATCCCACCGGCCCCACCCACCAGACCCCCACCACCCACCAGACCGGCCCCACCCACCAGACCGGCACCACCCGCCTCACCGTCGCCCAGGCCCTCCTCCGCTTCCTCACCGCCCAGTACACCGAGCGCGACGGCGTCCGGCGGCGGCTCATCGGCGCGACCTGGGGCATCTTCGGGCACGGCAATGTCGCCGGGCTCGGGCAGGCGCTGGTCGAGTACGCGGACGCGATGCCCTTCCACCAGGGCCGCAACGAACAGGCCATGGTCCACGCGGCCGTCGGGTACGCCCGCCAGTCCAACCGCCTCTCCACCCACGCCGTGACCACCTCCATCGGCCCCGGCGCCACCAACCTGGTCACCGGCGCCGCCCTCGCCACCATCAACCACCTCCCGGTGCTCCTGCTGCCCGGCGACACCTTCGCCACCCGCCCCGCCGACCCCGTGCTCCAGCAGCTCGAAGTCCCGTACGCGGGCGACCTCACCGTCAACGACACCCTGCGCCCGGTCTCCCGCTACTTCGACCGCGTCACCCGCCCCGAGGCCCTGATCCCGGCCGCCCTCCAGGCCATGCGCGTCCTCACCGACCCGGTGGACACGGGAGCCGTCACCCTCGCCCTGCCGCAGGACGTGCAGGCGGAGGCGTACGACTGGCCGGACGAATTCTTCGCCGAGCGCGTGTGGACGGTCCGCAGGCCCGGCGCCGACCCGACCGAGCTGGCCGAGGCGGTCACCGCGATCCGGGCCGCCCGCCGGCCCCTGGTCATCGCGGGCGGCGGCGTCCACCACAGCCGCGCCGAGGCCGCGCTCGCCGAGTTCGCCGAGACCACCGGCATCCCGGTCGCCGCCACCCAGGCGGGCAAGGGCTCGCTGCCGTACGACCATCCGCAGGACGTCGGCGGCATCGGCCACACCGGCACCGCCACCGCCGACGACCTCGCCCGCGCCGCCGACCTGGTGATCGGCGTCGGCACCCGCTACACCGACTTCACCACCGCCTCCGGCACCCTCTTCACCGGCGACGGCGTCCGCTTCCTCAACCTCAACATCGCCCCCTACGACGGCCACAAGCTCGGCGGCCTCCCGCTGATCGCCGACGCCCGCAGCGGCCTCGCGGAACTCACCGAGGCGCTCCTCGTCCACGACCACAGGGCGGCGGACGCGTACATCACCGCCTACACCGAGGACAAAGCGCGCTGGGAGCGGCGCGTCACCGCCGCCTACACCGCCCCCGACCCCGACGCGCCCCCCACCCAGCCCCAGCTCCTCGGCGCCCTGGACGCATTGGTGGACGGCTCGGACATCCTGATCAACGCGGCCGGCTCCATGCCCGGTGACCTGCACAAACTCTGGCGGACCCGGTCCTTCGACCAGTACCACGTGGAGTACGGCTACTCCTGCATGGGCTACGAGATCCCCGCCGCGATCGGCGTGAAACTGGCCGCCCCCGACCGGCCGGTGTGGGCGCTGGTCGGCGACGGCACATATCTGATGCTGCCCACCGAGATCGTCACCGCCGTGCAGGAGGGCATCGCGATCAAGCTGATCCTGGTGCAGAACCACGGGTACGCCTCCATCGGCGGCCTCTCCGAGGAGACCGGCGGCGAGCGCTTCGGCACCGCCTACCGCCACCGCGCCCCCGACGGCACCTTCACCGGCGCCCCGCTGCCCCTGGACCTGGCCGCCAACGCCGAGAGCCTGGGCATGCGGGTGCTGCGCGCCCGTACCGTGCGCGAACTGCGGGCGGCACTCGCCGAAGCCCGGGACGCCCGCACCCCCACCTGCGTCTATGTGGAGACCCGCGCCCCTGCGGAGACAGCCGACGTGGAGACAAGTGTCTACGCGGGGACCCAAACGGCCGACACAGTGTCGGGAGCGCCCCCCGCGCAGGCCTGGTGGGATGTACCTGTGGCCGAGACCGCGACCAGACCGTCCGCGATCAAGGCCCGTGAGCTGTATGAACGGCACGTCTCCACCCGACGCCGCCATCTGTGAAGGAGTACTCGGTCATGACGAAGATCGTCAACCACTGGATCGGCGGGAAGACCGTCGAAGGCGCGTCGGGCACGTTCGGGCCGGTCACGGACCCGGCGACCGGCGCCGTCACCACCAAGGTCGCTTTCGCGAGCGTGGACGAGGTCGACGCGGCCGTGGCCGCCGCCAAGGACGCCTTCGCCACCTGGGGCCAGTCCTCGCTGGCCGCGCGCACGACCATCCTGTTCCGGTTCCGCGCGCTGCTCGACGCCAACCGGGACGCCATCGCCGAGCTGATCACCGCCGAGCACGGCAAGGTGCACTCCGACGCCCTCGGTGAGGTCGCCCGCGGCCTGGAGATCGTCGACCTGGCCTGCGGTATCAACGTGCAGCTCAAGGGCGAGCTGTCCACGCAGGTCGCGAGCCGCGTCGACGTGGCCTCGATCCGCCAGCCGCTGGGTGTCGTCGCGGGCATCACGCCGTTCAACTTCCCGGCGATGGTCCCGATGTGGATGTTCCCGCTGGCCATCGCGACCGGCAACACCTTCGTGCTGAAGCCCTCGGAGAAGGACCCGTCCGCGTCCCTGAAGATCGCCGAGCTGCTGGCCGAGGCCGGTCTGCCCGACGGCGTCTTCAATGTCGTCAACGGCGACAAGGTGGCCGTGGACCGTCTCCTCGCGCACCCGGACGTCAAGGCGATCTCCTTCGTCGGCTCCACCCCGATCGCCCGCTACATCCACACCACCGCCTCCGCCAACGGCAAGCGCGTCCAGGCCCTGGGCGGCGCCAAGAACCACATGCTGGTGCTGCCGGACGCCGACCTCGACGCCGCCGCCGACGCGGCGGTCTCCGCGGCCTACGGTTCGGCGGGCGAGCGCTGCATGGCGATCTCCGCGGTGGTCGCCGTCGGCGCGATCGGCGACGAACTGGTCGAGAAGATCCGCGAGCGCGCCGAGAAGATCAAGATCGGTCCCGGCAACGACCCCACCTCCGAGATGGGCCCGCTGATCACCGCCGCCCACCGCGACAAGGTGGCGTCCTACGTCACGGGCGCCGCCGCCGAGGGCGCCGAGGTCGTCCTGGACGGCACCGGCCACACCGTGGAGGGCTTCGAGGACGGCCACTGGATCGGCATCTCGCTGCTCGACAAGGTGCCGACCACCGCGAAGGCGTACCAGGACGAGATCTTCGGCCCGGTCCTGTGCGTGCTGCGGGTGGACACGTACGACGAGGGCCTGGCCCTCATGAACGCCTCGCCGTTCGGCAACGGCACCGCGATCTTCACCCGCGACGGCGGCGCCGCCCGCCGCTTCCAGCTGGAGATCGAGGCGGGCATGGTCGGCGTCAATGTCCCGATCCCGGTCCCCGTCGGCTACCACAGCTTCGGTGGCTGGAAGGACTCCCTCTTCGGCGACCACCACATCTACGGCAACGACGGCACCCACTTCTACACCCGCGGCAAGGTCGTCACGACCCGCTGGCCGGACCCCTCCGAGGGCCCGACCGGAGTCGACCTGGGCTTCCCGCGCAACCACTGAGCATCGCCCCGGCCGCCCCGGCCGATCGTCACCCCCGTCGTGCGGAGAGCCGCGCGGCGGGGGTGACGCCGTTCACCGCCGGAGAACCCCGGAGAACCCCGGAGAGCCCCGGAGAGCCCTGGCACGGGGACGCGCCCCCGCACGCGCCGCCTCAGTCCCCGGCGGCCACCGAAGTGATCACATCCCGCAGCCGCTCCACGTACCACCGCATGTTCTTCTGCGCGATGTCCGTGTCCGGATAGCGGCTGGCCAGCCACAGCCCCTCGGGCACCCGGTTGATCCAGACACACACCTGATCGCCGTACGACACCCTGATCAGCCCGTACGCCGCCAGCCGGGCCCAGTCCGCGGCGCCGGGCAGGGAGCGGGCGTCGACGTAGGAGACGATCGAGTACATGTCGGGGGAGGTCGGCCGGAAGTCCGTGCCGAGCAGGCTCAGGACGCGGGCCAGCGGCATCCGGGCCAGCGAGCGGTTGGCGTGCAGTTCGGCGCGTACGGTCCGCAGGGCACAGGAGAAGTCGAGGTCGGCGTCCAGCGGGACCTCGATCGGGGCCCCGCCGACGTACCAGCCGACCGACTCCGACCAGCGGGACTTGGCCCGGGTGTGCAACGGCAGCACCGTGCGGTACACCGGCTGCCCGCCGATCTCCCGCAGCACCAGCGCCGTCGCCGCGAGGACGCCGACGCCGCTGCCGCCGTAGGGACGGCACCGCGCCTCGAAGGCGGCGGCTGCCTCCGCGTCCACCAGCGGCTCGCGCAGCAGCTTCTGCGGCGGCAGCGGGCCGCCGCCCGGCTCCAGCCCCAGATCCACCGGGAACCCCGGCAGCTGTCCGTCGCAGCGCCGGATGAACTCCCGCCAGCGGCCGACGATCTCATGGCTCGCGTCGATCCGGTCGGCGTCCGCCCGCTCGCTCTCGCAGAAGTCGATGTAACTGCCGACCGGCGGCCCCTGAAGGACCCGGCCCGCGACCGCAGCCGCGTACAGCTCATGGATCTCGGAGGGGATGCGGTGCAGGGAGTAGGCGTCGACATTGCTGTGGTCGAACGCCATGTACACGCTGGTGTCGGCCTCGCGCACGACCGCCGTGAAGATCAGGTTGGGCCAGCGCAACGCGTCGGCCGCCACATCGAAACGGTGCTCAAGATGAGCGATCAGCACCGCCGGATCGGTGAAGTCGCCGACGACCTCCCGGTGCAGGGACATCGACGCGCTGTCCAGGGTGAACCGGCGCAGTTCGTCGTCGGCGGTCAGCCGGAAGCCGCTGCGCAGCGTCTCGTGCCGCCGCATCCAGCCGCACAGCGCCTCCTGGAGTGCGTCCAGGTCGACCGGGCCGGGCAGATCGAAGGCGGCGCCGAGCCAGGTCGGCACGAACAGGCCGTCCTCGCGCACCGTTCGAGCCGTTCTGAAATGCGACTCCTGGATATAGGCGGGTGGCCGGATGTCGTCGGGCAGGCCCGCCGCGGTCGCGACGGTCTCCGGGCTCAGCGTCCACTCGACGAGCCGTCCCGGCCGGACCTCGCAGCGCTGGATGTCAGTGATGCGCACAGGGCGTCTCCGTTCGCAGGGGGCCGACCTTCCCAGGCAAAGCCGTGATCGCGCGCGACATGCGGGTTTACGTGATCCTTCAGCGCATCGAGTGGCCTCCCGAACGGCGGACTGAATACGATCTCGGCCAGCCGGACCGTCGCCGCCCCGTCGTTCTCCGTCCCGTCGTTCTCCGTCCCGCGTCCCGCGTCCCGAGTCCCCCGCCGTCCCCGCCCCTGACCCCGCCCCGTCCCCGACCCTGACGCATCCCCCGGGTGGCGTACCGCGCCCGCAGTACGCCACCCGCCCCGTGTACGTCTCCGGGAGGCGTCCGGCCTCCGCCCGGAAGCTGTCGGGGCCGACAGATCGGCCCCGTACTGTGGGCGCCATGGATCTTCGACTCCCCGGGCTGCGCGCGATACGGCGGGCACGGCGGTCGCGGAGGCTGCTGGCCGCCGCTGCCGCCGTCGTCGTACTCGCCGGCGCCGGGACCTGGACGGCCGTCGCGTCAGAGGACGCGGCCCCCGTGCTGCGCAGCGACCGGATGATGGACATGGGTGACGGGGTGCGCGTCGACACCTCGTACTTCACCTCCGGTCCGGCGGACGCCGGACGCCCGGCCGTGCTGCTGGGCCATGGCTTCGGCGGCAGCAAGGACGACATGCGCGCGCAGGCCGAGGACCTGGCCCGCGACGGCTACGCGGTGCTGACCTGGTCGGCGCGCGGCTTCGGCGAGTCCACCGGGCAGATCGGGCTGAACGACCCGGACGCCGAGGTCGCCGATGTCTCCCGGCTGCTCGACTGGCTGGCCGAGCAGCCGCAGGTCGAGCTGGACACGGACGGCGACCCGAGGGTGGGCCTGGCGGGCGGCTCGTACGGCGGCGCGATCGCGCTGCTGGCGGCCGGGTACGACGACCGGGTGGACGCCATCGCCCCCGCGATCACGTACTGGAACCTGGCCGACGCCCTGTTCCCGAACGATGTCTTCAAGAAGCTGTGGGCGGGCATCTTCTTCAACTCCGGCGGCGGCTGCACCCAGTTCGAGACCGAGCTGTGCCAGATGTACAACCGGGTCGCCGAGTCCGGCACCCCGGACGCCCAGGCGCGCGAGCTGCTCGAAGCGCGCTCGCCGTCGGCCGTCGCGGACCGGATCGACGTACCGACCCTGCTGTTCCAGGGCCAGAGCGACTCGCTGTTCCCGCTCGGGCAGGCCGACGCCGCCGCGGCGGCGATCAGCGCCAACGGCGCCCCCGTCGACGTCGACTGGATCTCCGGCGGACACGACGGCGGGGACCTGGAGACCGACCGGGTCGAGCAGCGGGTGACCGACTGGTTCGACCGGTACCTCAAGGAGGACACGGCCACCGCCACCGGCCCCGCCTTCCGCGTCACCCGCACCGGAGGCATCGACTCCACCGACGGCGAGGCCCAGTTGCGCGGCGCGAGCGCCGACAGCTACCCGGGCCTGCGCTCCGACCCCCGCGACCTCGCCCTGACCGGCGACGAGCAGGAGGTCACCAACCCGGCCGGCGCCAGCCCGCCCGCGATCTCCGCGCTGCCCGGCCTCGGCGCGGGCGGCGGCCTGTCCCAGCTGTCCTCCCTCGGCGTCGGCGTCTCGCTGGACTTCCCCGGCCAGTTCGCCGCCTTCGAGACCGCCCCCCTCGCCGACGACCTGCGCATCACCGGCTCCCCGACGGCGACCGTCCAGGTCACCTCCACCAGCCAGGACGCGGTCCTGTTCGCCAAGGTGTACGACGTCGGCCCCGACGGCCGCCAGCAGGTGCTGCCCTCGCAGCTGGTCACCCCGGTCCGGGTCACGGACGCCGCCGAGGGCCAGGAGGTCACCCTCACCCTCCCGGCCATCGACCACGAGGTCCAGCAGGGCCACCGGCTGCGCCTGGTCCTCGCCTCCACCGACCTCGGCTACGCCTCCCCGGCGGCCCCGGCCACCTACACGGTCTCCGTCCAGGGCGGCCTGAGCGTGCCGACCGCCCCCGAGGTGACGACCGGCGAGAGCGGCCTGTCGTCCTGGGTGTGGTGGCTGCCGCTGGCCGGCGCGGTGATCGCCGCCCTGCTGCTGTTCACCGCCCGCCGCCGCACCAGCGCCCCGGCCCCCGACCCGGCGCTCGCCGACGTCCCGCTCCAGATCACCGAGCTGAGCAAGCGCTACTCCCGCTCCAGCGACCGGTACGCCGTGAAGGACCTGTCGTTCCGGGTGGAGCAGGGCCAGGTGCTCGGCCTGCTCGGACCCAACGGGGCGGGCAAGACCACGACCCTGCGCATGCTGATGGGCCTGATCACCCCCGACGGCGGCGAGATCCGCGTCTTCGGGCACGCCATCCGGCCCGGCGCGCCCGTGCTGTCCCGGGTCGGCTCCTTCGTCGAGGGCGCCGGATTCCTGCCGCATCTGTCCGGGCGGGAGAACCTGGAGCTGTACTGGGCCGCCACCGGCCGTCCCGCCGGGGACGCGCACATCGAGGAGGCCCTGGAGATCGCCGGGCTCGGTGACGCGCTCGCCCGCGCGGTGCGCACCTACTCCCAGGGCATGCGCCAGCGCCTGGCCATCGCCCAGGCCATGCTCGGCCTGCCGGACCTGCTGATCCTGGACGAGCCGACCAATGGACTCGACCCGCCCCAGATCCGCGAGATGCGCGAGGTGATGATCCGGTACGCGGCGGCCGGGCGGACCGTGATCGTCTCCAGCCATCTGCTGGCGGAGGTCGAGCAGTCCTGCACCCACCTGGTGGTCATGGACCGCGGCCGGCTGGTCCAGGCCGGGCCGGTCAGCGAGATCATCGGCTCCGGCGACACCCTGCTCGTCGGCACCGGTACGCCGGTGGACGGGCCGCTCGCCGAGAAGGTCGCCGCGCTGCCGGGCGTCGTCTCGGCCGTGCGCACCGACGACGGGCTCCTGGTCCGGCTCGACGCGGGCGGCACGGCGGCGGGCCTGGTGCCCGAACTCGTCCGCCTGGAGGTGCCGGTGGAGTCGGTCGGCCCCAACCGCCGCTTGGAAGACGCCTTCCTGACCCTGATCGGAGGCTCGTCGTGAGCACGGCCGTCGAGAACGCCGAGAACGCCGAGAACGCCGAGAACACGGGGAACGCCGGGAGCACGGGACCCCAGGCCCCCGGTACCCCGCCCCCGGCGGATGCGCCCCCGTCCGGCGACGCGGCCACCGGCTATCGCGCGGGCCGCACCCTGCCGCTGCGCGTCGAGCTGATCCGCCAGCTCAAGCGGCGCCGCACGATGATCATGGGCGCGATCCTCGTGCTGCTGCCCTTCGTGCTGGTCGTCGCCTTCGCGATCGGCGGCGAGCAGGAGGGCCCGGGGGACCGGATCACCCTGATGGACACGGCCACCGCGTCCGGCGCCAACTTCGCGGCGGTCTCCCTGTTCGTGTCGGCGGGCTTCCTGCTGGTGATCCCGGTCGCCCTGTTCTGCGGGGACACCGTGGCCGCCGAGGCCGGCTGGTCCTCGCTGCGCTATCTGCTGGCGGCGCCCGTGCCACGGGTGCGGCTGCTGTGGTCGAAGCTGGTGGTCGCGCTCGGCATGAGCCTGGCCGCGATGATCCTGCTGCCGGTGGTCGGGCTGGCCGTCGGCACGGTCGCCTACGGCTGGGGTCCGCTGCGCATCCCGACCGGCGGCGAGCTGGACCCGGCGACGGCGGCGCAGCGGCTCGTGGTGGTCGTGGCGTACATCTTCGTCTCCCAGCTGGTCACCGCCGGGCTCGCGTTCTGGCTCTCCACCAAGACGGACGCGCCGCTGGGCGCGGTGGGCGGCGCGGTCGGCCTGACCATCGTCGGCAACGTCCTGGACCAGGTGACCGCCCTCGGCGACTGGCGTGACTTCCTGCCCGCGCACTGGCAGTTCGCCTGGGCGGACGCCGTCCAGCCCACCCTCGAATGGTCCGGCATGATCCAGGGCGCCGCGGTCTCGGTCACGTACGCGCTCATCCTGTTCGCGCTGGCGTTCAGGGGTTTCGCCCGCAAGGACATCGTGTCGTAGGCCGACGAAGGTCAAGGTAGGTCAACGGAGGGTCACCCACCGGTCTCGGAGGGCGCCCTCCGTGCCCACTTCGAGACCCATCCGCAACTCCCCGGAACGCACATTCCGGCCCCCGGCGCCGTCACAGTCGCAGACATCGGCCGCAACGGACGCTGGGGGCAACGGGGATGAAGCGATACCGGACACGACGGCTGCGCGGCGGGCTGCTCGCCGTCACCGCGGCCTGCGCACTGCTGGCGGGCTGCGGCGGGGGCGGCCGGGCCGAGAGCACCGACGCGCACGGACAGAGCGACGGTTGGCCCGCGCCCGCCGCACCGGACGGTGGCGAGGTCCGCCCCGACGACGGCGGTGACCTCACGGACGACCCGGACAGCACGGACAGCACGGACGGCCCGGACGGCACCGACGAGTGGGGCAGCGCGGACCGCGACTTCGCGCCCGAGCCCGACCACCTCTCCACCTTCGCCCTGGACGTCGACACCGCCTCCTACGGCTACGCCCGCCGCTCCCTCGCCGACGGCCGGGCGCCCGACCCGGCGACGGTCCGCCCGGAGGAGTTCGTCAACAGCTTCCGCCAGGACTACGAGCGTCCCGACGGAAACGGTTTCACGGTCACCGTCGACGGCGCCCGCACCAGCGACGACGACTGGTCCCTGGTCCGCGTCGGACTCGCCACCCGCCCGGCCGGGGCCGACGACGAACGCCCGCCCGCCGCCCTCACGTTCGTCCTGGACGTCTCCGGCTCCATGGCCGAGCCCGGCCGCCTCGACCTGGCCAAGGAGGCGCTCGGCGTGATGACCGGCCAACTGCGCGACGACGACTCCGTCGCCCTGGTCACCTTCACCGACGAGGCGGAGACCGTGCTGCCGATGACCCGGCTCGACGGCAACCGCGACGACATCCACGACGCCATCGACGAGCTGGAGACCCAGCGGTCCACCAACCTCGGCGCCGGTGTCGAGACCGGCTACGCCACCGCCGTCGAGGGCCTGCGCGAGGACGCCACCAACCGGGTCGTGCTGGTCTCCGACGCGCTCGCCAACACCGGCGACACCGACGCCGCCACCATCCTGGAGAACATCTCCGAGGCCCGCACCGAGCACGGCATCACCCTGTTCGGCGTCGGCGTCGGCAGCGAGTACGGCGACGACCTGATGGAACAGCTCGCCGACCGGGGCGACGGCCACACCGCCTATGTGTCCACCTCCGAGGAGGCCCGCGAGGTCTTCTGCGAGGATCTGCCCCGCACCATCGACCTCACCGCCCGCGACGCCAAGGCCCAGGTCGCCTTCGACCCGGAGACCGTCGAGGAGTTCCAGCTCATCGGCTACGACAACCGACAGGTCGCCGACGAGGACTTCCGCGACGACAGCGTGGACGGCGGCGAGATCGGCCCCGGCCACACGGTGACCGCGCTGTACGCGGTGCGCACCGAGCCGGGCGCCGCAGGGCATCTCGCCACGGCCACCGTCCGCTGGCAGGACCCCGACAGCCGCACCCCGCACGAGGAGTCGGGCTCACTGGAGGCCGCCGCCCTCGCGGACGGCGTGGGCAGCGCCTCCGACCGCTTCCAGGTCACCGCCGTCGCCGCCTACTTCGCCGACGCCCTGCGCCGCGAGGACTCCCGCTCCCTCCGGCTGCCGGGCGCCCCCACGCTGGACGACCTCGCCGGGATCGCCCACGACCTCGCCGGTGACACGGAGGACGAGGCGGTCGTGGAACTGGCGGAGACGATCGACCGGGCGGACCGTCTGCTGTGACGGGGGCGCACACGACGAAGGCGGGCCACCGGGGGAACCGGTGGCCCGCCTTCGCGGGTGCGGGATACGGATCAGCGGTTGCCGGCGCCGTTGCCCGACAGGACCGCGATGTCGTCCAGGATGTGCGACAGCGGCTCGTCGCCCTTGGCCTGGGTGGAGTTCTCCACGCACTGCTGGTTCTGCGGGGCCGACAGGATCGGGACGTCCTGCACGGCGATCGGCACGGCACCGATCAGGGAGCCGACGTTGGCCTTCAGCGGCAGACCGACACACGGCTTGTTCAGCGAACCCTGGACCAGCGAGAGCTGCGGGCTCTGGTCGCCGAACGTGGCCGAGTTGCCGAACACGGACGAAGCGCCGTTGCCGCTGGCGGAGGTGGTGCCGTTGTCGTTGCCGATGGCCAGCGCCTGGGGGGCGGCCGTGGCCGCCAGGCCGGCGACGGAGGCGGCGATAGCCGCGGTGGCCCACAGCTTCTTCATGTTCTTTCCCTTCGAAAAGCGGACTCCGGTGGGGAGTTGCGTGATCATCAACGGCTCCGGAGCGGTGCGGGTTGTGGGCTTTGCCCCGATCGGCTCAGTTCTTTCCCATAATGGGATGAATGTCCGGCGTGATGTTCACGTCAGGGTCAACGCCGTATGACGGTGTCGGATGGGTGCCGTACGGGTGCCGTACGGCGGGGCGACACGGAAAAGCGGGCGGCCGGCGGTCCCGGGGCGCCCGGGGGGGGGCGGGGGGCGGTGGTTGGGGGCGCGGTGGCCCCGCGCCGCGATAATTTCTGTGT